>NZ_JACARN010000010.1:0-122236 GCF_013386605.1 Pseudomonas sp. IPO3749
GCTGGCTTGGCGGCTGGTTTTGCAGCAGCGGTTTTAGCAGCTGGCTTGGCGGCTGGTTTTGCAGCAGCGGTTTTAGCAGCTGGCTTGGCAACCGCTTTAGCAGGTGTACGAGCACCCAGCACTTTAGCCACAGCTTCTTTCACACGACCAACGCCCTGGGCCAGCTTCAGGCTTTCCTGGGCATCTTTTTTCAGTTGGGAAATGTAGGCGCGGGTTTCAGCTTGGCGATCCTTGAGGGCGTCCAGCAGGTCCTCAAGCTCTTTGACAGCGTCTTTGGCTTTGGCTTGTGCCTTGGCCTTGCCGGCAGTGGCGGCGTCTTGCAGTTTGGTGCGAGATTTGTGCAGCTTCTCTTGCGCTTTACCGCGTTGTTTTTCCAGCTTGGCGAGCAGTTTTTCTGCATCGGCCAGAGCTTGGGAACAAGCGCTTTCCAGATGTTCGAGCAAGCTGCCCGAGAGTTGTTGGAGTAAATGCAACGGGGTATTAACAGGCTTCTGTTTGGCCGACATGGTTTACCTCCTGGCTGACGTGGGTGCGGCTCATACTAGCCCTCTGCTCTTACCGCCGCTAGGGCATGTTGACAGTATCGTTTGCCTTGCGTTGCACCGTGTGAAAATTCTTATCGATATAACGAAAATACGCGGCACTTTTTACCCTTTCACACTGGCATAATCCGTCGCACTTTCGGCGGGAGAATGCCCATGTCGCGTTACCTTTTTCTTGTGCTGGGCTTGGCAATTTCGGTGGCCAATGCGAGCGATCAATCGTCGGCGAAAACCGTTGACCAGAATCAGCATGACCTCGCCTACAGCCTGGGCGCCAGCCTCGGCGAACGCCTGCGCCAGGAGGTTCCCGACCTGCAGATCCAGGCGCTGATCGATGGTCTCAAGCAAGCGTATCAAGGCAAACCCTTGGCGCTGGACAACGCCCGCATCGAACAGATTCTCGCCCTGCACGAAGCACAAAACGACGTCGACGCGCAGGCCCCTCAAAGCGAAAAAGCCCTCGCGGCCGAACAACAATTCCTGAGCAAGGAAAAAGCGGTAAAAGGCGTGCGCGAATTGGCGGATGGAATCCTGCTCACCGAACTCACTCCCGGCACCGGTGAAAAACCCAAAGCCAGCGACCAGGTCCAAGTGAAATACGTGGGGCGGCTACCCGATGGGACGGTGTTCGACCAGAGCACACAACCACAATGGTTTCGTCTGAACAGTGTGATCAGCGGCTGGAGCAGCGCCTTGCAACAGATGCCGGTGGGAGCAAAATGGCGCCTGGTGATTCCATCGGCCCAGGCCTATGGCGCCGATGGCGCCGGCGAATTGATTGCGCCTTATACGCCACTGGTGTTCGAGATCGAATTGCTCGGCACGCGCCCTTGAGACAATAAAAAACGGTGCGTCATGCGCACCGTTTTTTGTATATCGCTATCGAGGATCAAGCCTGGGTAGCAGACTCTTCCTTGTGAGCGTTGTGCAGCACTTCGATCAAGCAGTCTTCCAGCTCGAATCGTTCGTGCAGCAACGCGCCCAATTCTTTGAATTTATCTGCCACGCAATTACCGGCATCACACAGGTCGGTGAACTCAAGCAGCTTTTCGGTGATGACATCGATGCGCGGGTAAAGGGTCTCAGCCAAATCCAGGCCACGCTGATCGTCGAAGGCTTCCGCCTCCTTGGTCAGTTGCTCGTAGACGCCGAAATGGCCGGCTGACACGTAGTCCACCAACACACCGCAGAAGTCCTGCAACGGTTCACGGTTCTGCGCCAGTGCCTCGGGCTTGGCGCCGAGCGCATCAAAGGCCCGAACCAGTTCGTGACGTGCCTTCAGCCAGCTGTCGATCAGCTTGTGCACACCACCCCAGCGTTCCTGAGCATTCTGACAACTTTCCAGCATGATGATCTCTCTTCCCTATAGGGGCGCTGCTGCCTGGTGCCCGCGCAACACTTCAAGGATAAAGCGGCAGCCGGACAAGGCCGCATCTGACAAACGGTTTCAATGACACGTGCGGGCCAGATTATGCCCGCATGACTGTGGCTTCAAGGTACGCAGGAGAGAAAGTTCATACAAGTGTTTAATCCCGTCCTACAAACTGCGACTGGCGTTCAGTGCCTCGTCGGGCGCAGACCATGGCTTAAAAACAGCCGTAAAAATTGGATGACCCCCAGGCTCAACATCCCGACGAAGAACAACAGGCTCCACTCGGGAAGACTCAAATCGAATAGCGTCCAGTTGATCTCCACACAGTCGACAGTGCCTTTGAAGATCAATTGCAAGGCCTGCCAGAACGACAGGGTTTCGATCATGTAGTGCAGGCTGGGCCAACAAGTGGCCGCCTGGTCCGGTGCGGCGTTTTGTAGCAGGACTTGACGCACGGCAGCAATGGCGCCGAGCAGCGCAAAGCCCATGCTTGCGAGCCCGTAGAGGTAGCTCCCAGAGCGCTTGGGGTTATGGAGGGTGGCGACCAGATTGATCAATGCGAAAGCAGCCAGAAATATTCGTTGCACCTGGCATAGGAAGCAAGGGCGCAACGAGACGCCGAACTCGAGGTAAAAGGACGCGCCCAATGTCAGCGCACCTGCCAGGAACGCGAGGAAAAACAGGGAGCGTGAAGGGGCCAAAGACATGCTTTATCCGCATCGCGAAAGATAGGTCGCTACGGTAGAGTAAAGGCCTGACCCCTTTCAATACGTGCCGGAGCAGACGATTCCGCGAGAGGGTAAGGACTTCCCGCCAGAATATGGAAGACATTGCTCCGCAGAGCGTCGGACTTTGCCCACAAACGCGCTAACCCTTCTCCAGTCATGGGTCATCAAGGGTTGGCCGTCAGTGACGCCTGGGCCAACCCCCTGCGTCAAACCCGGGCCGGGACAGGCAACGGTGACGCCAGCAAACGGTTATCCAGCAACCCCAACCCCTCCTGGAACAGCTGGTTACTGCGCTCGGTGTCACCCAGTTGGGCCAACAAGCGCGCCAGCTCGGCACACGCCTCAGGGTTGCGCTGTACCTGAAGACTGCTCTCCAGGTAATCCCTTGCCTTGCCCCATAGGCTGTTTTGCAGACACAGACGGCCCAGCGTCAGTAGCAGACTGGCATCACCTGGATGATCCTTGAGCCAACCTTCGGCAAACTTCAATTGCTTGGCCGGGTCACCGCCCCGCAGCAAGCCGTAGAGCCGGATCAGATGGCTATCGTAGCCGCGCTTGATCGCGCCGCGCAGCACTTCTTCAGCCTTGGTGTCGGCACCCAACTGGCGCAGTTGCTCGGCATAAGCCAGGACCAGTTGCGGCTCCTGGCGCTGGGCGGAAGTGAGTTGCTGCCAGGCTCGCTCAAGGGACTGCAAGCCGGCCTCGCCCTGCTCTTCACGCTGGGCTGCGAGGCTCAGGTTCTCACCCCACGCGCGACGCTCAAGCTCGGCCAATTCACTGGGGGGCAAGACTTTATCCTTACGCAGTTCCGGCAGCAGGCGGATCACCGACGACCAATCACCCCGCTGCTGATGCAGGCGCTGTAATTGACGCAAGACCTGGGCGTTGTGGGGGTGACGTTCGTGCATGGCCTGCAAGGTGGTCAGTGCGCCGTCGGTATCGCCACGGTCCAGTTGCAGTTGCGCATGACTCAGGGCAACCGCCAGCTCAGCCTGGGGCTGACGCTCCAGGGCGCGCTCCAGCAACCCATCGGACTCTTCGTAACGCCCCTGCTCATTTGCCGCACGGGCTGCACCGAGGTAATACAGCAGTGGCTGACGCTCGGCTTCGGCGGCACGATGCAGGTGACGCTCGGCACTGGCCCAGCGGCCCTCGGCGAGGTCCATCTGACCTTGCTCAATTGCAACTTGCACACGCCGGCTGCGGTTACGCCGCGACCACGGGTTGACCACGCCACCAGAGGTGGTGACCAGGCTCAGCAGCACGCGGATCAAGTAGATCGCCAGGCCGATGGCAAACACCGCCACCAGAGTCGCCCACAGGCTCGACTCGTAATGCAGCACGTGAGGGTAGGTAACCAGCACGTAGCCGGTGTGTTTCGAAATGCCCACAGCCAGTGCCAGCGCGATTGCAATCGCCAGCACCAGGATCACATAGAAGCGTTTCATCGGCTCTACTCCTGCTTCGCCGGCGTGGCCGCCGCCTTGGCTTCGTCGGCAGACAAGTGACGACGCTCAAGGTACGCCTGCACGGCAGCGAGGCTGGCGGCCAGGTCCGGCGTCACCACCGACACCGCCTTGGGCTCAAGCTCGGCGATACGCGCCAGCATGGCCTTGCTCTGCGGGTTGTCCTGGTTGAAGTTGTCCTGCAACACGCTGCGCGCCTCGCCCAACGAGCGGCTGTAGACCGCCGACTCACCGTTGAGCGCTGCCCATTGTGCCTGCTCCAGCGCCAGGCTCAGGGCCAGGCGCACTTGGTTCAAACCTTGGCCGGCCAGTAATGGACGGATGTTGTCATCCGGGTTGAAGTCGATGCGGAAGTAGCGGGAAATCTGCTCCCACCATTGGCTCCAACGGCTTTCCGTATCGGTGGTCGGACGCCCGCCGGAAGCCGGCTCGGTGAGCTGATACTCGGGGGCGATAGCCGCCAGCTGCACGACCTGATCACGCAAGGCCGCCAATTGCAGGTACAACCCGGTGCGGTCGGGCTGCTCGGTGCTGCGCAGCGCGGCAAGGCTCTTGGCCAATTGTTCACGCGCGGCGTAGGAACCCGGATCACTTTGCTCGCGAAGAATCTCATCGGCACCCTGGACCAATGCCTGGGCGCTGTTGATATCCTGCAGGGCAGAAAGGCGCAGGCTCGCCAGCCGAATCAAGTGCTCCGCCTCGGCCAGGCGCCAGTCTTTGCGGCTGGATCCCAACACGGTTTCCAGGCGTTGGCTCAAGCGCTGCTGATCACCCTGCAATTGGGTTACCAGGCGACGGCGCTCCTCCAGCTCATCCGCAGCCGGCAACTGCGCCAGCCGCGCCACCAGTTGTTGCTGGCTTTGCTTGAGGGACTGGGATTGATCATCGAGGGTCTGCACCTGGCCCAACTGCTGCTGGCTGCTGGCTTGCAACGCGCGGACCTGCCAGATCCCCCAACCGCCGGCGGCAACACCCGCAGCGCCGAGCAGCAGGGCGACAATTGCCAGGCCATTGCCACGGCGCGGCGCGGTGACCGGTGACTCAACCGGCGCATCAAGTGCGGGTTGGGTTTCATCTTTAGGCAAGGCTGTTTCGCTCACGTATCCGTCCTTTGCGTTTCAGAGAGTGGGAACGGGATAGCTCCGTATCGCCACTAACAAAGCCGCGGCACTCGCACCGCGACAATCCACAACTTTTTCTGCGCCAGCGGCCCGCGCCATCTCTAGGACTCGCGGGCTTGGCACGAACAACGGCAGCTGTGCCACCTGGGGCCAATCGGCTCCGGCCAGGGCTTGCAGGTGTAAAAAACCCTGCCCACTGCTGACCACCAGGCCGTTCAAGCGTTCCAACTGGATGCATTGCATCAGTGCACCGGCCTCATAGGCCGGCAGGAAGCGGCGATACAACTCCAAGTAGTCGACACTAGCACCTTGTTCACGCAAACGCTCCGCCAGCAGCTCGCGACCGCCCTCACCGCGCAGGATCAACACCTGGGCATCCGGGCGGGCGATAGCCTCGCGCAACGCGGGCAATTGAAGCAAAGCCTCGCTGTCGTCGCCAGTAGGCGGATACTTAACATTCAGGCCCTGATCGGCCAATACCTGCGCCGTGGCGGCGCCGACACTGAACCACGTCAGCTGCGGCCATGCGCGATCCAGCTGCGCCACGGCAAGGCGTGCCGCAGGCTTGCTGACGACGATCACCGCACAGTAACGCCCCAGGTCATGGAAGACGGCTTGCTGTTCAGGTGTTACGGGGAGCGGCTCAATGTCCAGCAAAGGCAGGCTGCTGCTGAAAATGCCCGCGCCGGACAACGCGGCCGCCAGGGCCATCGACTCCTCGGCAGGCCGCGTCAGCAGCACGCGCCATTCGGTCACTGAGGACCGGCCTCGCCGTAGACTTTTTGCAGGATGGCACCAGCGCCTTTGTCCAGCAGCTCTTCGGCTACCTGGATACCCAAGGCCGTGGCGTCACGCTGCGAACCTCGCACCTCGGCGGTCAGCAGCGTGCCGCCTTCCGGGTCGCCCACCAGGCCACGCAGCCACAGGTTTTCACCTTCGAGCACGGCGTAGCAGGCGATCGGCACCTGGCAACCACCGTTGAGGTGCTTGTTCAGGGCACGCTCGGCCGTGACGCGGACTTCAGTATCGTGGTGATCAAGAGGTTTGAGCAGGGCGTGAATTTCACTGTCGGCGGTGCGGCATTCAATGCCAACCGCGCCCTGGCCGCCGGCTGGCAGGCTGTCCTCGACGCTGATGGCCGAGGTGATGCGGTCTTCGAAGCCCAGGCGAATCAGGCCGGCCGCGGCGAGGATGATCGCGTCATATTCACCGGCATCCAGCTTGGCCAGGCGAGTGTTGACGTTGCCGCGCAGGAAGCGGATCTGCAAGTCCGGACGACGGGTCAGCAGTTGCGCCTGGCGACGCAGGCTGGACGTGCCGACAATGCTGCCCAAAGGCAATTCGTCCAGGGACGCGTAGGTGTTGGAAACAAAGGCATCACGCGGGTCTTCGCGCTCGCAGATGCAAAACAGGCCCAGGCCTTCGGGGAAGTCCATGGGCACGTCTTTCATCGAATGCACGGCGATGTCGGCTTCGTTTTCCAGCAACGCGGTTTCCAGTTCCTTGACGAACAGTCCCTTGCCGCCGATCTTCGACAGTGGCGAGTCGAGCAGCTTGTCGCCGCGACTGACCATGGGCACCAGGGACACGGTCAGGCCAGGGTGGGCCTGTTCCAGGCGTGCTTTGACGTATTCGGCCTGCCACAAGGCCAGGGCGCTTTTACGGGTGGCGATGCGGATTTCGCGAGAGGACATGGATCAATCCGTACTGAATAGATACGGCAGATAATAACAGCTCAGGCAAATACGCTTTGATTTGAATCAGCAAGTGCGGGGCCTCCCTGGCCGCGTCGCACCGGGATATGAATTGCAGGCCTCGCCACAGCCCTCGGGCTAAAGCTGCTGCATCATCTTGCGCACACCGGCCACATGCCGTCGGCTGACGATCAACGCGTCGCCATTAAGGCCTTTCAAGAACAGCTGAAAGTGCCCAAGGGGTGTGCGTTGCAGGCGTTCAATCCGCTCGCGGGCCACCAGCGCATTGCGGTGGATACGCACAAAGCGGTCGCCGAACTCATCCTCAAGCGCCTTGAGGGGCTCATCGAGCAGCACCTCGCCGCCTTGGTGGCGCAGGGTCACGTACTTGTGATCAGCGATAAAATAGACCACCTCGCCCAAGGGGATCAGCTCGATACCTTTGCGGGTGCGTGCGCTGATATGACTGCGCGGCCCGTTGCCACTCTGGGCTGCTGGCTGAGTCAGGGCGGCGAGTTGGACGCGGGTTGGGCGCTCGGCCTTTTTCAGGGCCTTGAGCAATGCCTCGCCAGTCACCGGTTTGGTGATGAAGCTGACGCCGCTGGCTTCCAGCGTCTCCGCGGAAAACTCATCGCCTGCTGCGCAAAACACCACGGCGGGTGGCGACTCTCGCTCGCTCAGTCGGGCGGCAACTTGCAGGCCATCGAGGCCTGGCATACGGATATCGAGCAACACCACATCCGGCTTGAGGCTGTCGATCAGCGTCAAGGCCTCTTCGCCCGTGGTGGCGCTCGGTTCGAGTACTGCGTAACCCTCGAGATCACTGACCAAACGGCTCAGTCGCTCGCGGGCTTGGGGTTCGTCATCAACGATCAGGACATTCATATTGCGCTGGATTCCTGCGTGAGTCTCGCACAAGGATAGCGTAGACAGGTGCGGTGACTTACGTCACAGCGATCCACGCTAAGACTAGCGCGAGCGGCAAAAAGTGCCCTGAGAGTGGCACCCATATTTACCCGGACCTGTTCAATAGCGCCCAAGACCTGCTGCCTTCGGGCATCGTCGTAGGGTTTGCTGATACACAATCCGAATACCCCCCTTTTTAAATGGATAGTCTGGGCTCTGACCGCATCACCCGACTTTGGTGCATTCACACACTATCAGTCCAACTGTAGACGCTCACTGAGACGACATTGCTCAATCGTCAAATATCGTTTCAATAAACCCCTGTACCCAGTCTCGTCCTGGACGCGTCCGGCGGCAAGGCACTTAGCCATCGTTTGCACAAATAAAAATGCCGACGACCCGCAGCACCGCGTCCACGGGCAACCCTGTTATTATCGCCGGCACACTTCCATGCCTCTTTATTAAGCAGATCACGAGCGAATCCATGAGCACCGACAAGACCAACCAGTCCTGGGGCGGCCGCTTCAGTGAACCCGTCGACGCCTTCGTCGCCCGCTTCACCGCCTCCGTCACCTTCGACCAGCGCCTGTACCGCCACGACATCATGGGCTCCATCGCCCACGCGACGATGCTGGCCAAGGTCGGCGTGCTGACCGACGCCGAGCGCGACAGCATCATCGACGGCCTGACCACCATCCGTGGCGAGATCGAAGGCGGCACGTTCGACTGGCGTGTCGATCTGGAAGACGTGCACATGAACATCGAGGCCCGCCTCACCGACCGCATCGGTGTGACCGGCAAGAAGCTGCACACCGGCCGTAGCCGTAACGACCAGGTGGCCACTGATATCCGCCTGTGGCTGCGTGACGAAATCGACCTGATCCTGTCCGAGATCACCCGCCTGCAAAAAGGCCTGCTTGAGCAAGCCGAACGCGAGTCGGACACCATCATGCCGGGCTTCACTCACCTGCAGACCGCACAGCCTGTGACCTTCGGCCACCACCTGCTGGCCTGGTTCGAAATGCTCAGCCGCGACTACGAGCGCCTGGTGGACTGCCGCAAGCGCGCCAACCGCATGCCTCTGGGCAGCGCTGCGCTGGCCGGCACCACCTACCCGATCGACCGCGAGTACACCGCGCAATTGCTGGGCTTCGACGCCGTGGGCGGCAACTCCCTGGATGGCGTGTCGGACCGTGATTTCGCCATCGAATTCTGCGCGGCCGCGAGCATCGCGATGATGCACCTGTCGCGCTTCTCCGAGGAGCTGGTGCTGTGGACCAGCGCGCAATTCCAGTTCATCGACCTGCCGGACCGTTTCTGCACCGGCAGCTCGATCATGCCGCAAAAGAAAAACCCCGACGTGCCCGAACTGGTGCGCGGCAAGAGCGGCCGCGTGTTCGGCGCCTTGATGGGCCTGCTGACCCTGATGAAAGGTCAACCCCTGGCCTACAACAAGGACAACCAGGAAGACAAAGAGCCGTTGTTCGACGCCGCCGACACCCTGCGCGACTCCTTGCGCGCGTTTGCCGACATGATCCCGGCGATCAAACCCAAGCACGCGATCATGCGTGAAGCGGCGCTGCGTGGGTTCTCTACCGCAACCGACCTGGCGGACTATCTGGTGCGCCGTGGCCTGCCGTTCCGTGACTGCCACGAAATCGTCGGCCATGCCGTGAAGTACGGCGTGGACACCGGCAAGGACCTGGCGGAAATGAGCCTGGAAGAACTGCGTCAGTTCAGCGACCAGATCGAGCAGGACGTGTTTGCCGTGCTGACCCTGGAAGGCTCGGTGAATGCCCGTAACCACGTGGGCGGGACTGCGCCGGCGCAGGTGAAGGCCGCCGTCGTACGTGGCCAGGCCCTCCTCGCCAGCCGCTAGACCGCGTTTTTTGCTGCAACGCGGTCAACCCTGTGGGAGCGGGCTTGCTCGCGAAAGCGGAGTGTCAGTCACCTAAAGTACTGACTGATCCACCGCTGTCGCGAGCAAGCCCGCTCCCGCATTTTGAGCTGCGCTCGTCGTGATTATTTTTTTGCTGCAATCATCGCCATAAACGCCGGCATCGCCGCCTCCCTGTCCGCTGCCACCTTCTGCGCATTGGGCATGGCATGCAGCTTGTCCAGCAACGCCTTGGCCTTTGGCATCTCAGCCAGCCAATCCAGCCCAAACAGCTTCTCGCCCACCGCGCAGGCGAGGTTCACGCTGTACATGAAATACAAATCGGCAATTGTGAAGCTCTCCCCAGCGACATAAGGCGCAAACTTGCCGTGCCTGCCCAATGAACCAAAACCCAACAACAATTCGGCCTTGGACTTCTCCTTGATCGCCTCCGGCACCGGCATGCCAAAAAACGCCTCGGCAAAACACGCGCGGGCAGGCAACTCGATGTACAGCTCGATTTCCCGGCACAGCGCCAGCACCTGCGCACGCTGGAAAGGCTCGGCCGGAAGCAGCGCGGGCCCTTCCTGGGTGTGTTCGATGTATTCAAGGATCACGCTGGTTTCGTTGATGAAACCCTGTTTCACGCCCAGCACCGGCACCTTGCCTCGCGGGCTCACCGCCAAGGCCTCCGGGGTTTGGCCCGCGTAAAAAGGCACCTCTTCGAAAGGCAGCCCTTTCTCCAGCAGCGCCAGCTTGACCATGTTGTAGTAGTTGCTGACCGAAAATCCGTAGAGCTTGAGCATTGCAGGTGCCTCCAGGCCGGGAATGGGGTTGGCTGCAACTGTTATAGATCCCGACGCCCGCCCTGACCAGCAGCATCACCTGCCTGAATGGGGGTAGACTGGCGCCCTTTCCTTGAGGAGCCTGCCATGAGCGAGCCGACCGATATCGACAACGACGAAGAAGAATTCGCCGAAACCACCCTGATCGAAGCGATCGAGAACCAGATCGAGAGCGAAAACCCACCGGCCGCCAAGGCCACGTTCAACAAGCTGACCCTGGTCGGCTACGAGCGTGAAGAGATCCTGCAACTGATGGCCCACGTGCTCGCAGTCGAGATCGACGCGCTGCTGGAAGAGGACCGCGCCTTCAATACCGAATGGTATGAAACTGCACTGCGCGCCCTGCCGGAATTGCCGCCCGAAAAGCAATAAATCCAACACGCGGCAACACACTGGACAGTTCGGCAAAGTGCGTTCACCTTATGGCCTGCTAGCCTCTAATAAATTCTTAGAAAGTCTGGAGTCCTTATGTCGTATACCCCTGAGTTGGTTGCCGAACTGGAAATCCTTGTACTCTTCCCCTTGGACAGCACCAAAGAAGGTCTGAAAGTCCACCAGACCGCCGCGCCTACTGCCATCGCCGCCGCTAAACGCCTCCACGCGAAAGGGCTTATCGACCAGCCGGACGGGGGCTACCTGACCAGCCTTGGCCGGGACGCCGCAGAGCAGGCCCAGACCCTGCTGACTATCTTGACCACTGCCACGACCAAAGAAGCCGCCTGATACCGGATACCGCCCATGGAGTCCGCCCTTCGCGGACTCCGAGGGCATTGCTGTTCAAGTGCAAAAATTCTGACGTCAAAAACCATTTCCCTCTAAACCTCCTACGCTACTGGCTGTAAACTCCTACACGGCCGCCCACGTCGGGCCCTGCGAGCCACCGAGTTCGACATGACCCGCACCCATGAAATCCGCCCCGACCTGGACGAAGGCATCGACCGCAAGGTGCTGGCCCAGTTGCGCGCGCGGTTCATGGCCCTCAATGAAGGCCGCATGGCCCGGGCCATCGAGGGACTGACGCCGCGCCAGCAAAGTGTGCTGAACCTGTTGCCGCTGTTTTTTCACGTCAACCATCCGTTGCTGCCGGGCTATGTGTCGGGCAGTACACCAGCAGGCCTGTCGAATTTCGAACCGGACGCCCAAGCCCTCACCGAAGCCCAACGCCTGACGCGCTCGTTCTCCTACAAAGCGCGCCACGGCAACCCGCCGCGACCGATTCACGGGCTGTTCCTGATGGGCAGCCTGGGCACCCTGGCCCAGGCCGACCAGAGCGATATGGATGTGTGGGTGTGTCACGCCCCGGACCTGAGTGAGACCGAGCTGGCCGAGCTGCGCAAAAAGTGCCAGTTGCTGGAAGCCTGGGCTCTGACCATGGGCGCCGAGGCGC
This sequence comes from Pseudomonas sp. IPO3749, assembly GCF_013386605.1. Classification (NCBI taxonomy): domain Bacteria; kingdom Pseudomonadati; phylum Pseudomonadota; class Gammaproteobacteria; order Pseudomonadales; family Pseudomonadaceae; genus Pseudomonas; species Pseudomonas sp. IPO3749. The sequence goes on from NZ_JACARN010000010.1 coordinate 11,938, forward strand.
ACTTCTTTCTGATCGAGCCGACACGCTTTGTGCTCGGAGAGCGCGATACGCAACTGAGCTCCGATGACTGCGGCACCACCCAGCATTACCTGTTGCTGGATGAGTTCTACCGCACCGCCATCTGGCTGGCCGGGCGCACGCCGATCTGGTGGCTGGTGCCGGTGTATGAAGAAACCCGTTATGCCGAGTTCACCCATACACTGATTTCCAAGCGGTTTATCCGCGCCGACGAAACCCTCGACCTGGGCCACCTGGCGCGCATTCCCCCCGGCGAATTCATTGGCGCCGGGCTGTGGCAACTGTTCAAGGGCATTGAGTCGCCCTACAAATCCGTGCTCAAGCTGCTGCTGACCGAGGTCTACGCCAGCGAACACCCGAACGTGCATTGCTTGAGCCTGCGCTTCAAGCGCGCGGTGTTCGCCAACCAGATGGATCTGGATGAGCTGGACCCGTACATCGTGGTGTACCGCCGCATCGAGGAATACCTCAAGGCCCGCAACGAGCCCGAGCGCCTGGAACTGGTACGGCGCGCGCTGTACCTGAAGGTCAACCGCAAGCTCAGCGCCGGCCAGCGCACCACCAGCTGGCAGCGCCTACTGCTGGAGCGCCTGGCCCATGAATGGGGCTGGGACCAGCGCCAATTGGCATTGCTCGACAGCCGTAGCCAATGGAAAGTGCGCCAGGTCGCTTCCGAGCGCCGGGCCTTGGTGAGCGAGCTCAACTACAGTTACCGCTTCCTGACCCAATTCGCCCGCACCGAACAGACCGTCAGCCTGATCAACAAACGCGACCTCAATGTGCTGGGCCGGCGCCTGTACGCCGCCTTTGAACGCAAAGCCGGCAAAGTCGAGTTCATCAACCCTGGCATCGCCCCGGACCTGGCCGAAGACACCCTGACCCTGGTGCAATCGCCCAATCGCAAGGAGCCGGGCCAGCACCACTGGGGCCTGTACAACGGCAACCTTACAGCGCTGGAATGGGAACACTTCGCGCCGATCAAACGCAGCCGCGACTTGCTGGAGATGCTGACCTGGTGCCATCGCAACGGCGTGATCGACAGCAGCACGCGCCTGGCGCTGCATCCCGGCACCAGCGACATGACCGAATTCGAGCTGTTCAACCTGCTGGGCAGCCTGCAACAAACCATCGCCCTGCCCCTGGCCAGCGTGGATGAAGAGCGCCTGCTGCGCTCGGCCGTGCCGGAGGATGTGTTGCTGCTGATCAACGTGGGCGTCGACCCGCTCAAGCATCACCGCGACCTGAATATCCTGATGACCACCGAGCGCACCGACTCCCTGAGTTACGCTGGTGTACGCGACAACCTGGTGCTGACCCTGGACCAGGTCACGCTCAACAGCTGGAACGAAGTGATGGTCAGCCGCTACGACGGCCCCCACGCGCTTCTCGACTGCCTGCGCGACTACCTCAACCAGTTGCCGTCGGACCACCTGCCACGCCTGCGGGTGCGCTGTTTCTGTCACAACCGTGCGCAATTCATTGCCCAGCGCGTGGAAGAAATCTTCGACACCGCGCAGAACCTGCTGCTCGGCCAGGGCAATCACCGCTATTTGCTCCAGGTGCAGCAGCACTATCACGTCATGGAGTTGATGCCGGGCCAGGCCAACCATGTATCGCTGGCGACCCAGGATGCGCTGATCGCCTACCTCAGCGAAGAATTGGCCAGCTACAGCCCGTTGCACCTGGATGCCATGGCCCTGGAAGACCACGACCTGGCGTTGCTGCTGCCGATGGGCATGGCCGATTGCGTGCAGGTGTTCTACCGGGTCAACGAAGGCTTCGCCGAGTTGTATGTGCTGGATGAATTCAACGCGCTCTGGCAGCAGCGCCTGCCGTTTCACGATGAACAGAGTCTGTTGGCGCCGTTGCAGCGTTTCTTGCAGTCGATCATTTATCGCCGGGACGCGCTGTCGCCGCTGGACCCGCAAGAACCGCTGGGCGCGGTGCAGGTCCTGTATTACCAGCTATTGCCGTCAGGCAGCGGTCGCGCGCGCGGCATCGAACCTCGACCCGCACCGCTGAACCCGGCGAACAAACCGTTTTACGACGTGCAGGCGATTATCGGCAAGGCCGCACCGGGCCAGGTGGGCATTACCTTGTACTGCAATCAGCGGGAGTTTTCCGAACTGGAGTTCGGCGACCAACTGTTTGCAGTGGTCGCCCAGGAAATCGTCGGGCAACGCCAGGAGACCGAGCGTTACCGCTGCTACATCACCGATCTGGACTTGTCCGGCCTGCTCGGCGATGTGCAAAGCCCGAGCAACCTGTACCTGCGTTACAAGGCCGAGCTGGAGCTGTCGCTCAATATGGCATTGAGCGAAATTTAAAGGGGGAAGGCGCCGCCGTCTTTAGGCTGGCCTTCAACACTGAGCAACTCCAGCTTGAGGGTCTTGCCGCCCGGTGCGGGCCAATCGATGTGCTGGCCAACCTGCAAACCGAGCAAGGCGCTGCCCACGGGCGCCAGGATCGAGATCTTGCCTTCGTCCGCATTGGCGTCTTTCGGGTAGACCAGCGTCAGGTGGTAGTCCTTGCCACTGCTTTGCTCACGGCAATGCACGCTGGAGTTCATGGTCACGACACCCGCAGGCACTTCATCGTGGCCAACCACGTCTTCGGCGCGGTCGAGTTCGGCTTGCAACGCTTCGACGCCGGGAGATTCGTCGCCCAGGCGGTCGATCAGTTGCTCCAGACGCTGCACGTCAAGACGGGTGAGGATGATGGACGGTGCGGTGGTCATGATTCAGGCAGACTCCTTTTTTCTGCACAAAAAAGCAAAACCCCGCCAGGAAAAGGCGGGGTTCTCACGGGCCTCGATGAGTTGAGGCGTATCCGGACACTACCACAGCGTCACAAATAAACAAGACGACCTCAGGCGCGCGCCCTGCGCTGCTCGGCCTCGGCGCAGATCACGCGGCGCCGCGCATCGTCGGCAGAGCGCCATTCACGGATATCTTCCACGTGGCGAAAGCAGCCGAGGCAGACTTTTTGCTCGTCCAGGCGACACAAACTGATACAAGGTGACGGCACCGCCGGGCTGACATTACTGAACAGCGGCTTCGGCGGGCGGACAGGTGCAGGCTGGGTCACCATCAGATCTCGTCGAAATCCAGGTCGGCGCCAGTGTATTCACTGACCAGGCGCGCAAGCATTTCACTCAGCAGTTCTTCACTCTTGTCGCACTGCCATTTGCCGCTTTCTTCGTCGTAGTCGAAGTGCACACCACCGGAGCGCGCCGCCAGCCACAGCTGACGCAGCGGCTCCTGGCGGCTGAAGATCAGTTGTTGGCCGCTGTCGAACTTGACGGTCAGCACGCCGGCCGAGTTTTCCAGGTCCACGTCCAGGCCGCTGTCGTCGAAAATATCTTCCAGCGCCTGCTGGGTCGAATCCACCAGGTCGTGAAAACGGGCTTCGGTCAAACTCATTGTGGCAACCTCAAAAGTGTCTGGTTTTGCTCAAGCGCCGCACGATACGGGCGAGCCCCGCCGATTGCAAAGGATACCGATTTCAACACGATTGACGGTGTGAAAAATCCTCAAGCAGCGTAGTACGCTTCTCGGCTGTGTCGGCAAACCCCCGCCGGACGGGTATTCCAGCGCATAGGCAAGCTGGCGGGTGGTCGGTATACTCGGGCGCAATTAATGCATATTCAAGGATTTCGCCATGAAGCGCCTGATCTCTTCCCTTGCTGCGCTCGTCGCGGTCGCTTGCCTCGTTAGTGCCTGTGGTCAAAAAGGCCCGCTGTACCTGCCCGATGACAGCAAAGACCCGAATGAACAGGCGCAATCGTCGCAAAAGCCTTCCAAAGCGCATAAGCACGACACCTACGAATAAGGGAATCCCATGGACGCTTTTAACTACCGGGACGGCGAGCTGTTCGCGGAAGGCGTGGCGTTGTCCGCGATTGCCCAGCGCTTTGGCACCCCGACCTATGTGTATTCCCGTGCGCATATCGAAGCCCAGTACCGCTCGTTCACCGACGCCCTCGAGGGCGTGCCGCACCTGGTGTGCTACGCGGTCAAGGCCAACTCCAACCTCGGCGTACTGAATGTCCTGGCGCGATTGGGCGCTGGTTTTGACATCGTCTCCCGTGGCGAGCTGGAACGTGTACTGGCCGCTGGCGGCAAGGCTGACAAGATCGTGTTCTCAGGCGTCGGCAAGACCCGCGAAGACATGCGTCGCGCCCTGGAAGTTGGCGTGCATTGCTTCAACATCGAATCCACCGACGAGCTGGAGCGCCTGCAGGTCGTGGCCGCCGAGATGGGCGTTCGCGCGCCGATCTCCCTGCGCGTCAACCCGGACGTCGATGCCGGCACCCACCCGTACATTTCCACCGGTCTCAAAGAGAACAAGTTCGGCATCGCCATTGCCGACGCCGAGGACGTGTACATCCGCGCCGCGCAACTGCCGAACCTGGAAGTGCTGGGTGTCGACTGCCATATCGGCTCGCAACTGACCACGCTGCCGCCGTTTCTGGATGCGCTCGACCGCCTGCTGGCGTTGATCGACCGTCTCGGCGAATGCGGCATCTACCTGCACCACATCGACCTCGGTGGTGGCGTGGGCGTGCGTTATCGCGATGAAGAGCCGCCGCTGATTGCCGACTATATCCAGGCGGTGCGCGAGCGCATCGAAGGCCGTGACCTGACGCTGATGTTCGAGCCGGGCCGCTACATCGTCGCCAACGCCGGCGTGCTGCTGACCCAGGTCGAGTACCTCAAGCACACCGAGCACAAGGATTTCGCCATCGTCGATGCAGCGATGAACGACCTGATCCGCCCGGCGCTGTACCAGGCCTGGATGAATGTCACCGCCGTGACGCCTCGCGACAGCGAAGCGCGCGCCTACGACATCGTCGGCCCGATCTGCGAGACCGGCGACTTCCTGGCCAAGGATCGTCAGCTGGCCCTGGAAGAAGGCGATCTGCTGGCCGTGCATTCGGCCGGTGCCTACGGGTTTGTCATGAGTTCCAACTACAACACCCGCGGCCGTACCGCCGAGGTGCTGGTGGACGGTGATCAAGCGTTTGAAGTGCGTCGCCGCGAGACGGTAGCCGAGTTGTATGCTGGCGAAAGCCTGCTGCCGGAGTAAGCCATGCTGCTGCGTTTTACCAAGATGCACGGGCTGGGCAATGATTTCATGGTCCTCGACCTGGTCAGCCAGCACGCGCATATCCTGCCCAAGCACGCCAAACAGTGGGGCGACCGTCACACCGGCATTGGTTTCGACCAGTTGCTGATCGTCGAGGCGCCCAGCAACCCGGAGGTGGATTTCCGTTACCGGATCTTCAACTCCGACGGTTCCGAAGTGGAACAGTGCGGCAACGGTGCACGCTGCTTCGCCCGCTTTGTGCTGGACAAGCGCCTGACCGCCAAGCGCCAGATCCGCGTCGAGACCAAGAGCGGCGTGATCGAGCTGGATATCCGCAGTGACGGCCAGATCAGCGTCAACATGGGCGCGCCACGCCTGGTGCCGGCGGATATTCCGTTCCAGGCCACCGAGCAGGCCGTCAGCTATGCGCTGGACGTTGACGGCAAGACCGTCGACATCGCTGCAGTGTCCATGGGCAACCCCCACGCCGTGCTGCGGGTCAACGACATCAACAACGCACCCGTGCATGAACTGGGGCCGAAGATCGAACACCACCCGCGCTTTCCGGCACGGGTCAACGTGGGCTTCCTGCAGGTGATCGACCGTACCCGTGCGCAATTGCGCGTCTGGGAACGCGGCGCCGGCGAAACCCAGGCCTGCGGCACCGGTGCTTGCGCCGCTGCCGTGGCCGCGATCAGCCAGGGGTGGATGGATTCGCCGCTGCTGATCGACCTGCCCGGCGGACGCTTGTCCATCGAGTGGGCAGGCCCTGGCCACCCGGTGATGATGACCGGGCCGGCCTCGCGCGTATACGAAGGACAGGTCCGTCTATGAGTGAGCCAATCCAATGACCGATAAGCCTCAAGTACCCGCACAAGCATCCCCGAGCGAAAGTCTGGAGGCCGCTGCCGTCGCGGCGTACCTTGAGGCTAATCCGGATTTCTTCGTCGAGCACGAAGAACTGCTGCCGGCCCTGCGCATCCCCCACCAGCGCGGCGATACCGTGTCGCTGGTGGAGCGGCAGATGAAGATCCTGCGCGAGCGCAATATCGAGATGCGCCACAAGCTCTCGCACCTGATGGACGTCGCCCGCGACAACGACCGCCTGTTCGAGAAGACCCGTCGCCTGATCCTGACCCTGATGGACGCCACCAGCCTGGAAGAAACGGTGATTGCCGTGGAAGACAGCCTGCGCCAGGACTTCCAGGTGCCGTTCGTGAGCCTGATCCTGTTCAGCGACAACCCGATGCCGGTGGGTCGTTGGGTCAGCGGCAGCGACGCACACACCGCCATCGGCGGCCTGTTGTCCGAAGGCAAGACCATCAGCGGCACCTTGCGCGAGCATGAGCTGGACTTCCTGTTTGGTGCCGAACAGCGCAAGCAGATCGGCTCCACGGCAGTGGTCGCGCTCAGCCATCAAGGCCTGCACGGTGTGCTGGCCATCGCCAGCCGCGATCCCCAGCACTACAAGAGTTCAGTGGGCACCTTGTTCCTGACCTACATCGCCGAAGTCCTGGGCCGCGTCCTGCCGCGCTTCACCACCGCCCTGCGCGCGGTGCGCTAGCCATGGAACGGCAACTGGACGCTTACTGCGCTCACCTGCGCAACGAGCGCCAGGTGTCGCCCCATACCCTGGAAGCCTACCGGCGGGACCTGAACAAGGTCCTGGCCTACTGCGAGAAACAACAGATCAGCAACTGGAAGGCCCTGGATATCCAGAGCCTGCGCAGCCTGATCGCGCGCCTGCACCAGGCGGGCCAATCCTCACGCAGCCTGTCGCGCCTGCTCTCGGCGGTGCGCGGGCTCTATCACTATTTGAACCGCGAAGGCCTGTGCGATCACGACCCGGCCAATGGCCTGTCGCCGCCCAAAGGCGAACGGCGCCTGCCCAAGACCCTGGACACCGACCGCGCGTTGCAGTTGTTGGATGGCGCCGTCGAGGATGACTTCCTTGCCCATCGCGACCAGGCCATCCTTGAGCTGTTCTACTCCTCGGGCCTGCGCCTTTCAGAGCTGACCGGCCTGAACCTCGACCAACTGGACCTGGCGGACGGCCTGGTGCAAGTGCTCGGCAAAGGCAGCAAGACCCGCGTGCTGCCGGTGGGCCGCAAAGCCCGGGAAGCCCTGCTGTTGTGGCTGCCGCTGCGCCTTTTGACCAACCCGGCGGATGATGCAGTGTTTGTCAGCCAACAAGGCCGGCGCCTGGGGCCACGGGCGATTCAAGTGCGGGTCAAGGCCGCCGGCGAGCGCGAGCTGGGGCAGAACCTGCACCCACACATGCTGCGACACTCTTTTGCCAGCCACCTGCTGGAATCGTCCCAGGACCTGCGCGCGGTTCAAGAGCTGCTCGGCCACTCCGACATCAAGACCACGCAGATCTACACCCATCTGGATTTCCAACACCTGGCAACGGTGTACGACAGCGCCCATCCACGGGCCAAACGCATCAAGGGCGGCGACTCATGAGTATCAAGCTGATCACCTTCGACCTGGACGACACACTCTGGGACAACGTACCCGTCATCATCAGCGCCGAAGCGTCGATGCGCGAATGGCTGGCACTTAACGCCGCCAAAGTCGGCGACTTGCCGCTGGAGCACTTCGCCAATCTTCGCCAGCTGGTGCTGGAGCGCCATCCGGAGCTGAAACATCGGATCAGCATTTTGCGCCACCGGGTGTTGATGCATGCGTTTGAAGAGGCCGGTTATCCACAGCCCGAGGCTACGGAAATGGCGGATGTGTGCTTCGAAGCGTTCATTCACGCGCGGCACCAACTCACGCCCTTCCCTGAAGCGGAGCCCATGCTCCGGGCGTTGCGCCAGCACTTCCTGCTGGGCGTGATTACCAACGGTAACGCCGACGTGCAACGCGTGGGCCTGGCGGACTACTTCCACTTTGCCTTGCGCGCTGAAGACATCGGCATCGCCAAACCGGATGCGCGATTGTTTCAAGAAGCGTTGCAACGCGGTGGCGTGGACGCCAGTGCGGCGGTGCATATTGGCGATCATCCGGGGGATGACATTGCCGGAGCACAGCAGGCGGGGCTTCGGGCAGTGTGGTTCAACCCGACGGGTAAGGTGTGGGAAGCCGACAAGCGCCCGGATGCGGAGATTCGCAGCCTGGCCGAATTAGCGCCCTTGCTGGCTGGCTGGAAATAACACCCATGAAAAAGCCCGCAGCGACGGCGGGCTTTTTCTTACAAGCGGGTGCTAACCTCAGATAGGTCGGCTGCCGTACTTGTTATCCGGCTTCTTCGGTGGGTCTGCCACCACGTTGGCCTCGACTTCCTGCACTTTGCCGCCTTTAGCGAGGAACTCTTCCATCGCACGGGCCAGGGCATCGCGCTCTTTATTCTTGGCTTCAACGCTCGGCAACTCATCTACCGACACAGCAGCCTTGGCTTTGCCTTTGGCAGCCGGGGCAGGCGCATCATCACCACCGTCGTCGTCAGCAACGTCTTCCGCCGCCGCTTCAAGACCTTCTTCGGTGTCGTCTTCGTCACCTACTTCGAGTTCGTCGTTTTCCAGATCATCGTCGCTCATGTTCTACCTCATGACTTGCGAAAAGCAGATTAGTTATAGCCCAGCTTCATCCTCTGTCGAGGCTGCCGAGGAAAAATCAACATCCACCGGATAACCAGTGGCTTATGCCCCATCACCGTACAAGGTGGCGAGGACTTTACGAGCACCGCCATGATCACGGTGCTCGTCCAGATAAATACAGTTTTGCGCCCATCGGCGCGCATTCTAGCGCGCTCTGGGAAAAAACAAAGTGTCGAATACGCCTACATGCCTGTAAGACATTCGCACGCTGAAAAGTGCCGTGTGCATCCCATCACAAACACGGCGTAAAAACCGCTACACATTGGTATGACTGACAAACACCAGGCAAAAAAATGCCCGGCAAGCCGGGCATCTTTTTTTCGCGTACTTACAAGTTGTAGCCGCGTTCGTTGTGTTGCGCCAGGTCGAGGCCGACGGCCTCTTCCTCTTCGGTCACCCGCAGGCCCATGACCATATCCAGCACCTTGAGGATGATGTAGGTCACGATCGCGGTGTAGATCACCGTGAAGCCAACGCCTTTGCACTGGATCCAGACTTGCGCAGCGATGTCAGTCACTGTGCCGAAGCCGCCCAAGGCAGGGGCTGCGAACACACCGGTGAGGATCGCACCGACGATACCGCCGATACCGTGCACGCCGAAGGCGTCCAGGGAGTCGTCGTAGCCCAGTTTGCGTTTTAGGCTGGTGGCGCAGAAGAAGCAGATCACACCGGCAACCAGGCCGATCACCAGGGCGCCCATCGGGCCCACGGTGCCTGCGGCTGGGGTGATTGCAACCAGGCCGGCGACCACGCCGGAGGCAATGCCCAGTGCGCTTGGCTTACCGTGGGTGATCCACTCGGCGAACATCCAGCCCAGCGCCGCCGCAGCGGTAGCGATCTGTGTAACCAGCATCGCCATGCCGGCGGTGCCGTTGGCCGCAGCAGCGGAGCCGGCGTTGAAGCCGAACCAACCGATCCACAGCATCGCCGCGCCGATCAGGGTGTAACCCAGGTTGTGCGGGGCCATCGGGGTAGTCGGGAAGCCTTTACGCTTGCCGAGCACGATGCACGCCACCAGGCCAGCCACACCGGCGTTGATGTGCACCACGGTGCCGCCGGCGAAGTCCAGCACGCCCCAGTCCCACATCAGGCCACCGTTGCCGCTCCAGACCATGTGCGCGATCGGCGCGTAGACCAGGGTGAACCAGATCGCCATGAAGATCAGCATCGCGGAGAACTTCATACGCTCAGCGAAGGCACCGACGATCAGCGCCGGGGTGATGATGGCGAACGTCATCTGGAAGGTGATGAACACGGCTTCCGGGAACAGCGCCGCAGGGCCGGTGATGCTGGCCGGGGTCACGCCCGCCAGGAACGCCTTGCCCATGCCGCCGAAGAAGGAATTGAAGTTGACCACACCCTGTTCCATACCGGTGGTATCGAACGCGATGCTGTAGCCGTAGACGACCCAGAGGATGCTGATCAGGCCGGTGATCGCGAAGCACTGCATCATCACCGACAGAATATTCTTGGAGCGGACCATGCCGCCGTAGAACAGCGCCAGACCAGGGATGGTCATGAACAGCACCAAAGCGGTGGCGGTCAGCATCCAGGCGGTGTCGCCGGAATTGAGGACTGGAGCAGCCACTTCGTCTGCCGCCATGGCCAGGCTTGGCATTACGATGGACAACAGGGCTCCGAGCCCTGCGAATTTACGCAGAGTCATATTGTTTTCTCCTGGGGCGTTGGGGTTTGGCGGCTTAGATTGCGTCGGTATCGGTTTCGCCGGTACGGATGCGAATAGCCTGTTCCAGATTGACCACGAAGATCTTGCCGTCACCGATCTTGCCGGTGTTGGCGGCCTTGGTTATCGCCTCGATAACCCGGTCAAGATCCTTGTCGTCAATGGCGACATCAATCTTCACCTTCGGCAGGAAATCGACCACGTATTCCGCGCCGCGATACAGCTCGGTGTGACCCTTCTGCCGACCGAAGCCTTTGACCTCAGTAACGGTAATGCCCTGCACGCCGATCTCGGACAACGACTCGCGTACATCGTCCAACTTGAACGGCTTGATGATGGCAGTGACTAGCTTCATGAAAACTCTCTCCCGAATTGGTGGACTTGCCCCAGGAAAACAAACCCGTCTCAAGTCTAAGCGCAGTGCCTGGCTTTGTAACGCGTCGTCGCCTCGGCATTTGCCTTTGCGACGCCAGCGAACCACTGGTGACGAAACCTGTACCCCTGATCCGTCGGCGCACTGCATTCGTCACAGCGACTGCATCAGTGCATGGGTCATGATCGTCTAAGCAGAAACCTTGCCAGCTCCGTAAAAATCACTGAAATCAGTCCTTTGCCCACTTACGCCCACCTACGGGGCTTTTTGATTAAGGCAATGCGCACAAAAACAGTGCGTCGCCGCCCGACCCTCTGCGCGAAAAGCGTGCGCCCGCCGTCGTGAAAAAGACTATAGACGCTGCGTGATACACTGCCGGCCAACAGTTTTCCGGAATATTTCCCATGCTCGCGCCCAAAGACCTCCTCGACGCCCTGAGCGGCCACGCCTCTCGCCTGTTCAGCGGCGATACCCCATTGCCCCGCAATGAAATCGAAAGCCAATTCAAGGCATTGCTGCAAAGCGGTTTCAGCAAGCTCGACCTGGTGAGCCGTGAAGAGTTTGATAGCCAGATGGTCGTATTGGCTCGCACGCGTGCGCGCCTTGAGAGCCTGGAAGCGAAAGTCGCCGAACTGGAAGCCAAGCTCACGCCGCCTGCTGAATAAACGCGGTCAATGTGGGAGCTGGATACGTTCTGTAAAACCTCCCACCTTCGATAGCGTCACCCCTCGTCTACCCTTGAAAAAACCGCAGGAAGCGGTCCCTTTTTCAAGGAACGAGCATGTCCCTCGCCATCGTCTACAGCCGCGCCCAAATTGGCGTTGAAGCCCCTGCCGTCACCGTCGAAGTGCATATGGCCAATGGTCTGCCGTCCCTGACGCTGGTGGGTTTGCCGGAAACGGCGGTCAAGGAAAGCAAGGACCGGGTGCGCAGCGCCATCCTCAATTCCGCCCTGCAATACCCTGCTAACTAGCCGGTGATATGTCGTTTTGACCTGGCGATAGCCCTGGGAATCCTGGCGGCCAGCGTGCAGGTGCCGGCGTTGATGCTCGACGACGTGGAATGCCTGGGAGAATTGGCACTGTCCGGTGAAGTACGGGCAGTGAAGGGTGTGTTGCCGGCGGCCTTGGCGGCGCGCAAGGCCGGACGCACCGTGATAGTGCCGCGGGCGAATGCCGAGGAAGCCTGCCTGGCGTCGGGGTTGAAAGTGATCGCCGTGGACCATCTGCTCCAGGTGGTGGCGCACCTGAACGGGCATCAGCCAATCGAGCCTTACAAGTCAGACGGTTTGCTGTACCTGAACAAGCCTTATCCGGATTTGAGCGAAGTACAGGGCCAGCTCGCCGCCAAGCGCGCATTGCTGATCGCGGCGGCGGGGGCGCATAACCTGCTGTTCAGCGGCCCGCCCGGCACCGGCAAGACGTTGCTCGCCAGCCGCCTGCCGGGGTTGTTGCCACCGTTGAGTGAGCAGGAAGCACTGGAAGTGGCGGCGATTCAGTCGGTGGTCAGCCTGGCGCCACTGAGCCATTGGCCGCACCGACCGTTTCGCCAGCCGCATCATTCGGCATCAGGTCCTGCGTTGGTGGGCGGCGGCTCGAAACCACAGCCCGGCGAAATCACCCTCGCCCATCACGGAGTATTGTTCCTGGATGAATTGCCGGAGTTCGACCGCAAGGTACTGGAGGTGCTGCGCGAACCACTGGAGTCAGGACATATCGTGATTTCCCGCGCCCGTGACCGGGTGAGTTTCCCGGCCCGCTTTCAACTGGTGGCCGCCATGAACCCCTGCCCGTGTGGTTATTTGGGCGAACCCAGCGGGCGCTGTCGCTGTACACCGGAGCAGATCCAGCGCTATCGCAACAAACTCTCCGGACCCTTGATGGACCGGATCGACCTGCACCTGACGGTCGCGCGGGAAACCACGGCGCTGAACCCAACCCAACAGGTCGGCGATAACACAGCAACGGCCTCGGCCGAGGTTGCCGAGGCCCGCGAGCGCCAGTTACGGCGTCAGGGTTGTGCGAATGCCTTCCTGGACCTGCCTGGGCTGCGCAAGCACTGCAAGCTGGCGAAGGTCGATGAGGGCTGGCTGGAAACCGCCTGCGAGCGACTGACCCTGTCCCTGCGCGCCGCCCATCGCCTGCTCAAGGTAGCGCGCACCTTGGCGGACCTGGAGCAGGTGCCTGACATCACCCGCGAGCATCTGAAGGAGGCCCTGCAATATCGCCCGGCCTCCATCACCTGAGCCTCAGCGGAAGCGATCCACCTCATGCCGCAAGCCCGCCGCCAGCGTCTCCAACTCCTTGGCAGTAATCGCCAGGTTCGACACCACTTCACGCTGCTCGCTGTTGGCCAGCGCAATACTCTGCAGGTTGCTGCTGAGCAAGGTCGCGGTGCTGCTCTGCTCCTGGGTGGCAGTGGTAATCGCCGCGAACTGCTGGCCGGCCGAGCGGCTTTGCTCGTCGATACGCGCAAGGGCCGACGCCACGTCGGCGTTGCGCGACAGGCCTTCCTGCATCAACACGTTGCCGCGCTCCATGGTGCTGATGGCGTTGCCGGTTTCCTGCTGGATGCTTTGGATCATCCCGGAGATTTCGTCAGTAGCCTCTCGGGTACGCGACGCCAGGTTGCGCACCTCGTCGGCGACCACGGCAAAGCCACGGCCTTGCTCACCCGCGCGCGCAGCTTCGATGGCAGCATTGAGCGCCAGCAGGTTGGTCTGTTCGGCAATCGAAGTGATCACGCCGACGATCCCGCCGATTTCCTGGGAGCGCTGGCCGAGGGTGTTGATCACCGTGGCCGTGCTGTTCAGGGCAGTGGCGATGTGTTCCAGGGACGACGACGCCTCTTGCATCGAGTTGCGCCCGATACGGGTTTGCTGGGCGTTTTCCTGGGCGAGACGTTCGGTGCTGCCCATGTTGTCGGCGATGTTCAGCGAGGTAGCGCTGAACTCTTCCACGGCGCCGGCCATGCTGGTGATCTCGCCGGACTGCTGCTCCATGCCTTCATACGCACCACCGGACAACCCGGACAACGCCTGGGCGCGGCTGTTGACCTCTTCGGCCGCCTTGCGGATATGCGAAACCATGGTCGACAGCGCTTCACCCATCTGGTTGAAGCTGCGCGCCAACTGGCCGATTTCGTCATGGCTGGACACATTCAAGCGTGCGCTCAAGTCCCCCGCGCCCAAGGCCTCGGCCTGGCGCACCAGGTCGCCCAACGGCGCCAACTTGCTGCGCAGCAGCCACACGGTTGCACCGACTGCCAGCAGCATGGCCAAGACGCTGCCGATTACCAGGCGGATGCCGACGTCCCAGGTCACCGAGCGAATCTCGGCCTTGGGCATGCTCGCGACTACTGCCCACGGCCCGCCTTCGAAGGGCACCGAGACGCTGTAGAAATCTTCGTTCTTGTCCGCCCAGAAGCGGCCCGCACCCGGCGTCTTGGCCAGGTCCAGCATCACTGGGATCGCCTGGTCCAGCGCCTGCACGCCAGCCGGCGGCACCAGCCAACGCTTCTGTTCATCGAGCAAGGCCAGGGAGCCGGTCTGGCCGATGCGGAAGCGCTTGAGGTTCTCGAACTGGGCGTTCTGGGCGTCGGTGTAGTCAAAACCGATGAACAGCACGGCGATGACCTGGCCGCTGCTGTCACGCACCGGGCTGTACTGGGTCATGTAGGAGCGGTCGAACAACACCGCCCGGCCGATGTAGGTCTGGCCGCTGAGCACGCGCTGATAGGCTGGCCCCTGACGATCCAGCACCGTACCGATGGCACGGTTGCCGTCCTGCTTGGTCAAGGAGGTGCTGATACGGATGAAATCTTCGCCGCTGCGCACAAACACCGTGGCCACGCCGCCGGACATCTGCTTGAACTCATCCACTTCATCGAAGTTGTTGTTCAGCACTTCATTGCCCAGGGACAGGCTTGGGGTCTGTACCCCGGCCACGGTCACTGGCTGGTCGGCATGCACACTCAAGCCCGCGCCGAAGCGCTTTTCAAACAGCCCGCTCAAACGCTGGGTACTTTCGCGCAAGGTGCTGTGGAAGGTATTGAGTTGGTCGGCGAGCAAGCGCGCCTCACTGGCCAAGTGTTCCTCACGGGTGGCGAGGTTGGCGGAGTCGAGAGAACGCAAGGCAAACACTGTACTGCCGCTGATGACGACAGCCAAAATCAGGGCTAACGCGAGGCCTAACTGAGAGGCGATCCGGGCGCGAGGTTGAGACATGACAGCTCCTGGCCGAGGCCAGGATCATCCTGATCTCATAGCGCTGCTCGGCAAATTATCTAGTGGGTAGCGTTGGTGCACGATGGTTCCAACACACCTACTTCGGCGGGCCGAGGCAATACTTGAGCGAATCACAGGGGTATCACGCAAACGATTGCACGAACGGTCTATCGCCGCTCAATCAAGGCGTTCGACCTGGGGCAACTCCATGGCCTTGACCTCTGCCTGCAGAAACTCCGCCAGGCGCCGCAACCGCTCGCCACCGGGGCGGGTTTTCGGCCACACCAAATAGTAATTTTCACGACTGGCCACGGCCGTTGGCCAGGGTAGGCTGAGCCGCCCCTGGGCCACGTCTTCGGCCACCATCAGCAAGTCGCCCATGGAGACGCCGTAACCTCGCGCGGCGGCGATCATGCCCAGTTCGAGTGTGTCGAACACCTGGCCGCCCTTGAGCGACACCTGGGATGACAAGCCCATGCGCTCCAGCCAATTGCGCCAATCACGACGGTCGGGCGTGGGGTGCAGCAATTCGGCGGTGGCCAGCCGCTCGGCATCCCAGGGCCCATCTTCCAGCAGATTTGGCGCGCCGACCGGGATCAGCAATTCCGGGAACAGATAACTGGCTTCCCAATCCGCCGGAAAATGCCCGTAGCTCAGCAGCACCGCGCAATCGAACGGCTCCTGGTTGAAGTCCACCTCGTCCACGCTCATCCAGGCGCTGGTCAGTTGCACCTCATTGCCCGGCTGCAACGCGCGGAAGCGGCTGAGTCGCGCCAACAGCCAACGCATAGTCAGGGTCGACGGCGCCTTCATGCGCAGGATGTCGTCTTCGGCATTCAAGGTATGGCACGCACGCTCCAGCGCGGCGAAACCTTCGCGCACACCGGGTAATAACAGGCGCGCCGCTTCGGTGAGTTGCAAGGTGCGGCCACTGCGCTGGAACAGCCGGCAGGCGAAGTGTTCTTCAAGCGTGCGGATATGTCGGCTCACCGCACTTTGCGTAATCGACAACTCCTCCGCCGCGCGGGTAAACGAGTTGTGTCGAGAGGCGGCTTCAAATGCTCGCAAGGCATACAGCGGAGGAAGGCGACGAGTCATCAGTAAATTCCTACAGAGCAGTACCGCACCCTACCAGATCGTCTGGCATGAGTTTAAGTCATGCACATCATCGCTTTAATCCTTTTGTGTAATGAATGGAGAGCGCCGAGAATCAACCCTTCCCCAACCCTCCGACTATTCGAGTGTGATGATCATGCAGCATCCGGCACGTACCGAACTCTGGGCCATTCTGCGGCTGTCAGGGCCGTTGATTGCCTCACAGTTGGCGCACATGCTGATGGTGTTGACCGACACCTTGATGATGGCGCGCCTGAGCCCCGAAGCCCTGGCTGGCGGCGGCCTGGGCGCGGCAAGCTATTCGTTCGTGTCGATTTTCTGCATTGGCGTGATTGCCGCTGTAGGCACGCTTGTCGCCATCCGCCATGGCGCCGGCGATATCGAAGGCGCCACCCGGCTGACCCAGGCAGGGCTTTGGCTGGCTTGGCTGATGGCCTTGGCGGCCGGCTTGCTGCTGTGGAACCTCAAGCCACTGCTGCTGATGTTCGGCCAGACTGAAACCAACGTGCAGTCGGCCGGGCAATTCCTGACGATCCTGCCGTTCGCCCTGCCCGGCTACTTGAGCTTCATGGCCCTGCGCGGCTTTACCAGCGCCATCGGCAAAGCCACTCCGGTGATGGTCATCAGCGTCAGCGGCACAGTACTGAATTACCTGCTCAACCACGCGCTGATCGAAGGCATGTTCGGCCTGCCCAAGCTCGGCCTGATGGGCATTGGCCTGGTCACCGCCATCGTCGCCAACGGGATGGCGCTGACGCTGATGTGGTACATCCGCAGCAACCGCACCTATGCGGCTTACCCATTGAGCAATGGCCTGCTGCGCCTGAACACCCAGTACCTGCGCGAGTTGTGGCGCCTGGGCCTGCCGATTGGGGGCACCTACGCGGTGGAGGTCGGGTTGTTTGCCTTTGCAGCGCTGTGCATGGGCACCATGGGCAGCACGCAGTTGGCGGCGCACCAGATTGCGCTGCAGATTGTGTCGGTGGCGTTCATGGTGCCGGCGGGGATGTCCTACGCGGTGACCATGCGCATCGGCCAGCATTACGGTGCAGGGCAGTTGCTGCAGGCACGCCTGGCCGGGCGTGTCGGCATAGGATTTGGCGCAACGGTAATGTTGGGATTTGCCGCCGTGCTGTGGCTTTATTCCGACCCATTGATCGGACTGCTTATCGACCACAACGACCCCGCGTTCCACGACGTGATCGTCCTGGCCGTCAGCCTGCTGGCAGTGGCCGCCTGGTTCGAGCTGTTCGACGGCGTTCAAACCATCGCCATGGGCTGCATTCGTGGGCTCAAGGACGCCAAGACCACCTTCCTGATCGGCGCGGGCTGCTATTGGTTGATTGGCGCACCGTCGGCGTGGTTGATGGCCTTCACCCTGGGCTGGGGACCGACCGGCGTGTGGTGGGGCTTGGCACTGGGCCTGGCGTGTGCGGCGGTCAGCCTGACCTGGGCGTTCGAAGCGAAGATGAAGCGGATGATTCGGCAGGAAGGCGCCGAGCCCGAAACCCGTGGTGGGTTCCAGGCTGCACAGCCCGATTAAAGCCCTTCGCCCACGCGGGCTTGCTGGCCGTTGCCGAAGGTCAGGTACTCCACCAACTCCGGTAACGGCAGCGGCTTGCTGATCAGGTATCCCTGGGCCTGGTCGCAGCCAAACAACCTCAACAACGCCAGCTGCTCCGGCGTTTCCACACCTTCAGCCACCACTTCGAGGTTGAGGTTGTGCGCCAGATTGATCATGGCGTGCACCAGCTTGCGGTTCTCTTCACGCTCTTCCATGCCGCCAACAAAGCTCTTGTCGATCTTCAACAAGGCAATCGGCAGGCTGTTGAGGTGCACGAACGACGAAAAGCCGGTGCCAAAATCATCCAGGGAAAACCGCACGCCCAGGCGGCCGAGGGCGTCCATGGTCTGCTTGACCAGGTCGCTGCGGCGCATCACGGCGGTTTCGGTGAGTTCGAACTCCAGCCACTGCGCCTCAACGCCCCGCTCGGCAATCAGCCGGCTGAGGGTGGAAAGCAACTGGCTGTCCTGGAACTGGCGGAACGACAGGTTGACCGCCATGTGCAGCGGCGGCAGGCCGCGTTCACGCAGCTCCTGCATGTCGCGCAGGGCACGGGAGATGACCCAGTAGCCTAACGGCACGATCAGGCCGCTTTGCTCGGCCAGGGGCACAAACTCACTCGGCGGCAACAGGCCGCGCTCGCCATGTCGCCAGCGCACCAGGGCTTCAAGGCCGACGATATGCCCGTCGTCCAGGTCCAGGCGCGGTTGATAATGCAGCTCCAGTTCGTCACGCCGCAAGGCGCGGCGCAGCTCGCTTTCCAGGTCGGCCAGGCTGCGCGCGTTGCGGTTGATACGTTCGTTGAAGATATGAAAGGTGCAGCCTTGGGTGCTCTTGGCCTGTTGCATGGCGATATGCGCGTGCCACATCAGTGGGTCGGCCCCGGCACGGGCGCGAGCATGGGCCACGCCCAGGCTGCAGCCGATCAGCAGGCTTTCGCCATCCACCCAATAGGGTTCGGCCATGACTTCGGTGATGCGCTCGGCCATCCACTCGGCACGCTGCGGCGCACGGCGGGTGTCGATCAACAAGGCGAATTCGTCACTGCCCAGGCGCGCCAACTGGTCCCCGACCTCAAGCTGGCTTTTGAGCCGCGAGACCACTTGCAGGATCAACCGGTCGCCGGCCTGGTGGCCGAGGGCGTCGTTGGCGTGGCGAAAGTTGTCGAGGTCCAGATGACCAAGGGCCAGGCCACGGCCTTCGTTCTCGGCCAGTCGGGCGGCCAACAGGGTCTGAAAACCCTGGCGGTTGGCGATGCCGGTGAGCGGGTCCTGTTCAGCCAGGCGTTGCAGGGTGTTTTCCAGCACACCGCGTTCGCGGACATGGCGCAGGCAGCGGCGCACTGTATCGGCGTCCAATACATCACGCACCAGCCAATCGCTGACGCCAAGTGGCGACACCAATGGTTCCTGCTCCAGCAGCAATACGCACGGCAAGCTGCAACGGCCAGGGCCGGGTTGCAGGCTGGGCGTGGTCAACAGCACGGCATTGTGATCGTCATCGAACAGACGGCTCACGGACTCCCAGTTTGGCGCGCTGATCAGCACAGCCCCATCGCCCATCGGCGCCAGGCACTCGCGCAACAACGCTGCCCACGCGGGCTCATCGGCCAGCAGCAGCAAACGCAAGGGTTCGACAGGCGTAGACAAGCTAGCTCCCTAGACTCTGCAAGATTTCGTTGGCGGCAGGCATTATGACCCGAGGCCCGATAATCACCAATGATAGGGGTTATCAAACACGCGAACTGTAAACAATAGTCCCAAACTGCCCCGACATCCTGCGGCAAAGTATCAAAACCGGCAAATTTAGATCGAGTGGTACGTCACATTGTCGTTCTGACAGAGCAGAATCCTGCGAGCCTGTTAAAATGCCCGCCCTTTTGAACAACGACTCCCTGAACTCTGTATGTCCCGACTCAATCCCCGGCAGCAAGAAGCCGTGAACTACGTCGGCGGCCCTCTATTGGTGCTCGCCGGTGCAGGCTCCGGCAAGACCAGCGTGATCACCCGCAAGATCGCGCACCTGATCCAGCAGTGCGGCATCCGCGCCCAGTACATCGTCGCCATGACGTTTACCAACAAGGCGGCGCGGGAAATGAAAGAGCGCGTCGGCACCCTGCTCAAGGGTGGCGAAGGCCGCGGCCTCACCGTGTGCACCTTCCACAACCTGGGTCTGAACATCATCCGCAAGGAGCATGTACGCCTTGGCTACAAGCCCGGCTTCTCGATCTTCGACGAAACCGACGTGAAGTCGCTGATGACCGACATCATGCAAAAGGAATACGCAGGCGACGACGGCGTGGACGAGATCAAGAACATGATCGGCGCCTGGAAAAACGACCTGATCCTGCCCGCCCAAGCCCTTGAAAACGCACGCAACCCCAAGGAACAGACCGCCGCCATCGTCTACACCCACTACCAACGCACGCTCAAGGCGTTCAACGCGGTGGACTTCGACGACCTGATCCTGCTGCCGGTGAAGCTGTTCGAAGAACACGCCGACATCCTCGAAAAATGGCAGAACAAGGTGCGCTACCTGCTGGTGGACGAATACCAGGACACCAACGCCAGCCAGTACCTGCTGGTGAAAATGCTGATCGGCAAGCGCAACCAGTTCACTGTGGTAGGCGACGACGACCAGTCGATCTACGCCTGGCGCGGCGCCCGTCCGGAAAACCTGATGCTGCTCAAGGACGATTACCCGTCCCTGAAAGTGGTGATGCTGGAGCAGAACTACCGCTCCACCAGCCGCATCCTGCGCTGCGCCAACGTGTTGATCTCGAACAACCCCCACGAGTTTGAAAAACAGCTGTGGAGTGAAATGGGCCACGGCGACGAGATCCGCGTGATCCGCTGCCGCAACGAAGACGCCGAAGCCGAGCGCGTGGCCGTGGAAATCCTCAGCCTGCACTTGCGCACCGACCGGCCCTACAGCGATTTCGCGATCCTCTATCGCGGCAACTACCAGGCCAAGCTGATCGAACTGAAATTGCAGCACCACCAGGTGCCGTATCGCCTGTCGGGTGGCAACAGCTTTTTCGGACGCCAGGAAGTGAAAGACCTGATGGCGTACTTCCGCCTGATCGTGAACCCGGACGACGACAACGCCTTTTTGCGTGTGATCAACGTGCCGCGCCGCGAAATCGGTTCCACCACCCTGGAAAAGCTCGGCAACTACGCCACCGAGCGCAAGATCTCGATGTACGCAGCCACCGATGAAATCGGCCTGGGCGAACACCTGGACTCACGCTTCACCGATCGCCTGTCACGCTTCAAGCGCTTCATGGACAAGGTGCGCGAGCAGTGCGCCGGCGAAGATCCGATCAGCGCCCTGCGCAGCATGGTCATGGACATCGACTACGAGAACTGGCTGCGCACCAACAGTTCCAGCGACAAGGCGGCGGATTACCGCATGAGCAACGTCTGGTTCCTGATCGAAGCGCTGAAGAACACACTGGAAAAAGACGAAGACGGCGAAATGACCGTCGAAGACGCCATCGGCAAGCTGGTGCTGCGCGACATGCTTGAGCGCCAGCAGGAAGAGGAAGACGGCGCCGAAGGCGTGCAGATGATGACCTTGCATGCGTCCAAGGGCCTGGAATTCCCCTACGTGTTCATCATGGGCATGGAAGAGGAAATCCTCCCGCACCGCTCCAGTATCGAAGCCGACACCATCGAAGAAGAACGCCGCTTGGCCTACGTGGGAATTACCCGCGCGCGTCAGACGCTGGCCTTCACCTTTGCCGCCAAGCGCAAGCAATACGGCGAAATCATCGATTGTGCCCCCAGCCGGTTCCTGGATGAACTGCCGCCGGACGACCTGGCCTGGGAAGGCAATGACGACACCCCGACCGAGGTGAAGGCCGTTCGCGGCAACACCGCCTTGGCGGATATACGCGCGATGTTAAAGCGCTAGAATCGACTACTTTTTAATCTACTTTCGGCGCACACCGCGCCATTAGAGGAAGCTTTCCGTGGAAGCACTGCACAAGAAAATTCGCGAAGAAGGCATCGTGCTTTCCGATCAGGTACTCAAGGTCGACGCCTTTCTGAACCACCAGATCGACCCGGCACTGATGAAACTGATCGGCGACGAATTCGCCGCACTGTTCAAGGATTCGGGCATCACCAAGATCGTCACCATCGAAGCCTCCGGCATCGCCCCGGCGATCATGACCGGCCTGAACCTGGGCGTACCGGTGATCTTCGCACGCAAGCAGCAATCCCTGACCCTCACGGAAAACCTGCTGTCGGCGACCGTGTACTCCTTCACCAAGAAGGTCGAGAGCACCGTGGCGATCTCCCCGCGCCACCTGACCAGCAGCGATCGTGTACTGGTTATCGATGACTTTTTGGCCAACGGCAAGGCGTCCCAGGCGCTGATCTCGATCATCAAGCAGGCTGGCGCGACTGTTGCCGGTTTGGGGATCGTGATCGAGAAGTCGTTCCAGGGTGGTCGTGCCGAGTTGGATGCGCAGGGTTATCGCGTTGAGTCGCTGGCGCGGGTCAAGTCGTTGGAAGGCGGCGTTGTGACCTTCATCGAATAATCACGCCCGACAGGATTTTTGTAGTGAGCGAGCTTGCCTCGCGCGGGGCAAGCCCGCTCACCACAAAAACCCGGCGCTGCTGGCTAATGTGCAGTCGCCTGCAGGCCCGCCAGCAACAGCCGCTGATACAAATCTTCCTTTAGCCCTTCCGGCTTATCCAACCGCATCCGCTGCAGATGCTTGGGGAACGCCTCCGGCTCCGGCGCATCCAGCGCCGCCTTGCCCAGCTCCAGAATCTCCGTCAGCTTGAATTTGCTCTTGAGCCAGTTCAACGCCCGCAACAAATCCCGCTCCTCATCTGTAAAGTCGCTGCCCAGCGGGTACTCCGGGAACAGCCGATGATGACGTGCCTGAATACCTTTGAGCCGCTCCGGCGTGTTATCGGCAAAACGCGGATCCAAGCGGAAATCCTTCGGCAACTTGCCGGCCTTCTGCGCCTGTTCGATCAAATCGTCCTGGAAGCGTGAGTCGGTAACGTTGAGCAACGCCTCGATCACTTTGGCATCCGTCTGACCGCGCAAATCGGCGATTCCGTACTCGGTGATGACGATATCCCGCAGGTGCCGGGGAATCGTGCAGTGGCCGTAATCCCAGACGATATTGGAACTGACCTCCCCCGCCGACTCACGCCAGCTGCGCAAAATCAGGATCGAACGCGCACCCTCCAGCGCATGCCCTTGGGCAACGAAGTTGTACTGCCCGCCCACGCCGCTGAGCACGCGGCCATCCTCCAACTGATCGGCCACGCCCGCGCCGAGCAACGTCACCATGATCGCGCTATTGATAAACCGCGCATCCAGGCGTTGCAGGCGCTTGAGTTCTTCCTGGCCGTACAGCTCATTGATGTAGCTGATGCGGGTCATGTTGAATTCAAGGCGTTTGGCGTGGGTCATTTCCTGCAGGCGCTGGTAGAAACTTCGCGGGCCGAGGAAGAAACCGCCGTGGATCGAGATGCCATCCGGCTGTGCGGCGTCATCCAGCAAACCGGCGTTGGCCTGTTCCTGCGTCGCCACGTCGGGGTAAACCTTGCGGCGGATAATCCCCGCGTCCGCCAGCACCAGCAGGCCGTTGACGAACATTTCGCTGCAACCGTAGAGGCCACGGGCGAACGGATCGACGCCGCCTTCATGGCTGATCAACGGCGCCCATTGATAAACGTCCAGGTCCGTCAGCAACAACCGGTAGGCTTCGTTATCCGCCTGGCGCGCCAGCAGCGCGGCGGTCAGCGCATCGCCCATGGAGCCGATGCCGATCTGCAAGGTGCCGCCGTCGCGCACCAAGGTACTGGCATGCAGGCCGATAAAGTGGTCCTGGAAACCCACCGGCATGTTCGGCGTGGAGAACAGCGTGGTGCTGTCTTTTTCATCGATCAGGTAATCGAAGGCGTCCATGCCCAACTCGGCATCGCCGGGCATATAGGGCAAATCGCTGTGGACCTGCCCGACGATCAGCACGGTTTCACCGGCATCGCGGCGCTTGGCGATCATCGGCAACAGGTCGAGGGTGATATCCGGGTTGCAGCTCAGGCTCAGGCGATCCGGGTGTTCGCTGCTGCTGGCAACCAGTTGCGCGACCAGGTTCACGCCCGCGGCGTTGATGTCGCGGGCCGCGTGGCTGTAGTTGCTGCTCACGTAGTCCTGCTGCGCCGACTCACTGTGCAGCAAGCTGCCGGGCTGCATGAAGAACTGCTGCACGTGGATATTTTTCGGAAGGCCGTCTTTGTGCAGGTCGGCCAAAAAATCCAGCTCGGGATAATCGCCAAACACCCGCTCGATAAAGGGTTCCAGAAAGCGCTTTTGCAACCCATCACCGAAGGGCGGTCGCCCCAGGGCCAGCGCGGTGTAGATCGTCAGTGAGCGCTCGGGCAATTTGGCGACACGCCGGTACAGCGCGTTGACGAACAGATTCGGCTTGCCCAGGCCAAGCGGCATGCCCATGTGGATATGCGCCGGCAAGCGCGCCAATACGTCGTCAACTGCTTGCTCGATTGAACACAACTGCACCATCCGACCCTCCTGAACATTCCATGATTAGGGGTTGGACCGAGCTTGCCGGGTCTTTGCTGCAAATAACAGGGCTGAAACACAAATCGCGGGTACAAAAAAGCCGCTCGTAAGCGGCTTTTTGGCGAAGATCGGTTTATTTCAAGCCGGACATCTTCTCGATCGCACCTTTGAGGTCATCATCCGAGCAATCGGAGCAGGTGCCTTTAGGTGGCATGGCGTTGATGCCCGTGATCGCCTTGGCCAGGATGCCATCCAGGCCGCCTTGATGATCGGCGCGTTCTTTCCAGGCCGCGGTGTCGCCGATTTTCGGCGCGCCCAACAGGCCGGTGCCGTGGCAAGCGTTGCAGTGCTTGGCGATGATCTCATCCGGCGTCTTTGCAGCGCCGCCGCCTGCGGCCACCGCCACTTCCATGCCTTTGCATTCCTGGCCCTGGACGCACACCTGGCCGACCGGCTCCAGGCGCTTGGCAATGTCATCATTGGTCGCAGCTTGAGCGCTGACAGCCCATAGGGCCAGTACGGTTGCTGGTGCAGCCAGCATTTTCATAATTAGGTTCACGCGTTCACCCTCAATGGTGGCTATTCACGCCTGCGGCCACGGTTTCGCAGGCGGCGAAAGTATAACGGTTAGCCCGCCTTGCCGAAACAACCCTATTAAATAAAGGGAGATTCGGCTTCACGGATACAGCTGCGGGAGTCTCTGCAACGCTGGCAGGACGCCTCTTTTCTTAAAAGTTCGCGGGTGTGGCTGCGCTGATTAGTCGCGCCGGCACGTCGAACGGATTGCGAAAACGATGAGGCTTGGTGCTTTCAAAGTAGTAGCTATCGCCGGCTTCGAGCACAAAAGTTTCAAGACCGACCACCAACTCCAGGCGACCTTCCACCAGAATCCCGGTTTCTTCGCCTTCGTGGGTGAGCATTTCCTCGCCCGTGTCGGCACCCGGTGGGTAGATTTCGTTGAGAAATGCGATCGCCCGGCTGGGGTGAGCCCGGCCTACCAGTTTCATGGTGACGGCGCCGTCAGAGATGTCGATCAGCTCATTGGCTTTATAGACGATCTGCGTCGGTATTTCCTGGAGGATCTCCTCGGAAAAGAACTCGACCATGGACATGGGGATGCCGCCCAGCACCTTGCGCAAGGAGCTGATCGAGGGGCTGACGCTGTTTTTTTCGATCATCGAAATGGTGCTGTTGGTGACACCCGCGCGCTTGGCGAGCTCGCGCTGGGAAAGACCCTTCAGTTTACGGATGGATTGCAGTCGTTCGCCGACGTCCAATGCAGGAGCCTCCTAGGATTCAGGCTTTGTTGTAATTGAGCGTTATCATGGCGACAGCGTTCAGTATTTACAACACTTGGGCCTAAATCCCGGGCGGTTGTGTTCGTACCGGGCGATCAAGCGCCGCAATAGAGCCTTGGCACGCGGCGCAGGTTGCAGAACAGTTGGTAGGGAATGGTCTCGGCGGCGACCGCGACATCGCTGGCAAGGATGTTTTTACCCCACAGTTCCACAGTGGAACCGAGCCCGGCCTGCGGCACGTCCGTCAGGTCGATGCACAGCATGTCCATCGACACACGACCCAGCAACTGGCTGCGCTGCCCCGCCACCCATACCGGCGTACCGGTTGGCGCGTGACGCGGGTAACCATCGGCGTAACCCATGGCGACGACACCGATGCGCATCGGCTTGGGCGTAATGAACTTGGCGCCGTAGCCCACCGGCTCACCGGCTGGCAGTTCCCTTACACAAATCACCTTGGATTCCAGGGTCATCACCGGTTGCAAACGCGATGCCACGGCCTGGTCTTCGCCAAACGGCGTGGCGCCGTAAAGCATGATGCCGGGGCGCACCCAGTCGCTGGACACATTCGGCCAGCCCATCACCGACGGCGAATTGCGCAGGCTGACTTCAGCCGACAAGCCCTGGCGCGCCGCTTCAAACACCGCCACCTGTTCATCGCTGCGCACGCAGTCAAGTTCATCGGCGCGGGCGAAGTGGCTCATCAAAACAATCTTGGCGACTTTGCCACTGGCCAGCAGGCGTTGGTAAGCCTCGTGATAATCCTTCGGATGCAGGCCAACACGGTGCATGCCGGAATCGAGCTTGAGCCAGATAGTCAGCGGTTTGCTCAGCTTGGCCTGTTCGATCGCATCCAACTGCCACAGCGAATGCACCACGCACCAGAAATCATGCTCAATGATCAGCGGCAGCTCGTCGGCCTCAAAAAAACCTTCCAGCAACAGCACCGGCGCACGAATCCCGGCGGCACGCAGCTCCAGGGCTTCCTCGATACACGCCACGGCAAACCCATCGGCCTCGGCTTCCAGCGCCTGGGCCACGCGCACGGCGCCATGCCCGTAGGCATCGGCCTTGATCACGGCAAGGGCCTTGGCTCCCGTGACTTCACGGGCCAATTGGTAGTTGTGGCGCAGGGCTTGGAGATCGATCAGGGCACGGGCAGGACGCATGGCGGCAGGCTTCTAGGCGGCAGAGTGAAGAAAAACCGGCACCGACCGACAACGTCGGCACCGGGAGAGGGATCGTTGTTAAGGCAGGGCCGCCACGACGGACAGCTCTACCAGGATTTCCGGTTCGCACAGCTTGGCTTCCACCGTGGCACGGGCGGGCGCGACACCTTTGGGCAGCCACTTGTCCCACACTGAATTCATGCCAGCGAAATCCGCGTCGATGTCCTTCAGGTAGATCGTCACCGACAGCAGCTTGCTCTTGTCAGTGCCGGCCAGGTCGAGCAAACGCTCGATATTGGCCAGGGTTTCACGGGTCTGCTGTTCAATCCCGGCGTTCATGTCGTCGCCGACTTGCCCGGCCAGATACACGGTACCGCTGTGAACAACGATCTGGCTCATGCGCTCATTGGTGAGCTGGCGCTGGATTGACATGTTGTGCGGACTCCTGGTGGTTGCCATAACGGGAAATATCGAGGCCTTCGGCGCTGATCTGCGGTGTTTTCTTCGCCATCAGGTCGGCCAGCAAACGACCGGAGCCACAGGCCATAGTCCAACCGAGGGTGCCGTGACCGGTATTCAGGAACAGGTTCTTGAACGGGGTGGCACCGACAATCGGCGTGCCGTCGGGGGTGGTCGGGCGCAGGCCGGTCCAGAAACTGGCTTCGGTCAAATCGCCGCCCTGAGGATAAAGGTCGTTGACGATCATCTCCAGGGTTTCGCGCCGACGCGGATTCAGCGACAGGTCAAAACCGGCTATTTCAGCCATGCCACCGACGCGGATGCGGTTGTCGAAACGGGTGATCGCGACCTTGTAGGTCTCGTCGAGAATGGTCGAAGTCGGCGCCATCGCCGGGTTGGTGATCGGTACGGTCAGCGAATAACCCTTGAGCGGGTACACCGGTGCCTTGATCCCCAGCGGCTTGAGCAATTTCGGTGAGTAGCTGCCGAGGGCCAGTACGTAGCGGTCGGCGGTTTCCAGCGTGCCGTCGATCCACACGCCGTTGATGCGGTCACCGGCGTAGTCGAGGCGCTGGATGTCTTGTTCGAAGCGGAACTCCACACCGAGTTGCTTGCACATGTCGACCAGACGGGTGGTGAACATCTGGCAGTCGCCGGTCTGGTCGTTCGGCAGGCGCAAGGCACCGGCGAGGATATCGGTGACGCTGGCCAGGGCCGGCTCGACGCGGGCAATGCCGGCGCGGTCGAGCACTTCGAACGGCACGCCGGACTCTTTCAATACAGCGATGTCCTTGGCCGCGCCATCCAGCTGCGCCTGGGTGCGGAACAGTTGTGTCGTCCCCAGGCTACGGCCTTCGTAGGCAATGCCGGTTTCAGCGCGCAGTTCGTCGAGGCAGTCGCGGCTGTACTCGGACAGGCGCACCATGCGCTCCTTGTTCACCGCATAACGGTTGGCGGTGCAGTTGCGCAGCATCTGCGCCATCCACAGGTATTGGTCGATATCGGCGGTGGCCTTGATGGCCAGCGGTGCGTGGCGTTGCAGCAGCCACTTGATGGCCTTGAGTGGCACGCCCGGCGCGGCCCATGGCGACGCATAACCTGGGGACACCTGGCCGGCGTTGGCGAAACTGGTTTCCATGGCAGCGGCGGGCTGACGGTCGACGACCACCACTTCAAAGCCGGCCCGCGCCAAATAGTAGGCACTGGTCACACCAATGACGCCGCTACCCAAGACCAGAACGCGCATTTTTATATCCTCATCGCGGGCATGGCCGCTGACGTGTGTTATTCGAGCAATGATGAGCGCAGTTTAAAAAACAATTGCCAGTGCATTTCACTATATAACTGCCTATATTTGGCGACAATTCTCGGCAAAAACCCTTTTCACAGAGGCGTATCCCCTATGCGTACCAACACCCAGACCAAGCGGGAGCTGGACAAGATCGACCGCAACATCCTGCGCATCCTGCAAACCGATGGGCGTATTTCGTTCACGGAGCTGGGGGAAAAAGTCGGGCTGTCGACCACGCCCTGTACCGAGCGTGTGCGCCGGTTAGAGCGCGAGGGGATCATCATGGGCTACAACGCGCGGCTCAACCCGCAGCATTTAAAGGGCAGTTTGCTGGTATTTGTCGAGATCAGCCTCGATTACAAGTCCGGCGACACCTTTGAGGAGTTTCGCCGCGCGGTGCTGAAACTGCCTCATGTACTGGAATGTCACTTGGTCTCAGGCGACTTCGATTACCTGGTAAAGGCACGGATTTCCGAGATGGCGTCGTACCGTAAACTGCTGGGCGATATTTTGCTCAAGTTGCCCCATGTGCGGGAGTCCAAGAGCTATATCGTGATGGAAGAGGTGAAAGAGAGCCTGAACCTTCCGATCCCGGACTGAATAGCGGCTAAACCAAGACCTGTCGAGTGCTGGCCATGTACTCATGGATCTGTTTCTCCACCCGCGGATGAATCAGCTCCACCGGGCGCCGCCCATTCGGGCACGGCAGGGTCTTGGTGGTGCCGAACAGCCGGCAGATCAACGGCCGCTCGTCGTACACCGTGCAGCCGTTGGAGCCCAAGTGCACACAGTTCAGTTCATCCATGGCCGCATCCTGCTCGGCGGCGGTCTTGCGCGGCAGGCGCGACATTTCCTCGGGCGAGGTGGTCACCGGCCCACAGCAGTCGTGGCAACCGGGGACGCACTCGAACGAAGGAATCTGCCGACGCAGCGCGCTGATTTTCTGACTGTTGCAACTCATCGAAACACATACCGAACGGCGAATAGAGGGGGATTCTGCCGCAAAACGCCCCTCGCAGACAGCTTCCTCCGACCACTGTATCCTGCGTCAAATTTTCCAAACAGAGATGCCCTCCATGACAGCCAGCGCCCGGCATGCAGACTCTTACTACGCCGCCAGCAGCCTGGCGCAACTCGATCATCCGACGCTGACCGGCGAGGTGGTTGTGGATGTATGCGTTGTCGGCGGTGGTTTTTCTGGACTCAACACGGCTCTGGAACTGGCTGAGCGAGGCTTGCGTGTGGCGTTGCTGGAGGCGCGCAAACTCGGCTGGGGCGCCAGTGGACGCAATGGCGGACAGCTGATTCGCGGGGTCGGGCATGGCCTGGACCAGTTCGCCAACGTGATCGGCACCGACGGCGTGCGCCAGATGAAACTGATGGGCTTGGAGGCGGTGGAGATCGTGCGCGAACGCGTCGAGCGTTACCAGATTCCCTGCGACCTGACCTGGGGTTACTGCGACCTCGCCAACAAACCCCGCGACCTGCAAGGCTTGGCCGAAGACGCCGAAGAGCTGCGCGGCCTGGGTTATCGCCACGAAGTGCGCTTGCTGCACGCCAACGAGATGAGCAGCGTCATCGGCTCGGACCGCTATGTGGGCGGCATGGTCGACATGGGTTCCGGCCACCTGCACCCGCTCAATCTCGCACTCGGCGAAGCGGCCGTGGCGAAATTGCTGGGGGTGAAGCTGTTTGAACACTCCGAAGTCACCCGCATCGATTACGGCCCCGAGGTCAACGTGCACACCGCCCAGGGCAACGTACGCGCCAAGACCCTGGTGCTGGCTTGCAATGCCTACCTCAACGGCCTCAACCCCCACCTGAGTGGCAAAGTGTTGCCCGCCGGTAGCTATATCATTGCCACCGAGCCATTGAGCGAAGCCCAGGCCGCCAACCTGCTGCCGCAGAACATGGCGGTGTGCGACCAACGTGTCACGGTGGATTACTTCCGATTGTCCGCCGACCGCCGCCTGCTGTTTGGCGGCGCCTGTCACTACTCCGGTCGCGACCCCAAGGACATCGGCGCTTACATGCGTCCGAAAATGCTGAAGGTGTTCCCGCAATTGGCCGACGTTAAAATCGATTACCAATGGGGCGGCATGATCGGTATCGGTGCCAACCGCTTGCCGCAGATTGGCCGCCTGGCCGACCAACCCAATGTGTATTACGCCCAGGCCTACGCCGGCCACGGCCTCAACGCCACCCATCTGGCGGGCAAGTTGCTGGCCGAGGCCATCAGTGGCCAGCAACAGGGGCGCTTCGACCTGTTCGCCCAGGTGCCACACATCACCTTCCCCGGCGGCAAGCACTTGCGCTCGCCGCTGTTGGCCCTGGGGATGCTCTGGCACCGCCTCAAAGAACTGGTGTGATTCAGTCGCGCCAGAAGGGTTTCAGACCTTCCTGGCGCGCCTGTTCGGCGGTCAACCCGACATCGCGCAATTGTTCACGGGTCAGATGCAGCAACGCCTTGCGCGTGTGACGACGGTGCCAGAACAGACCCCAGCGGCTGATATCGCGCGGCGCAGTCGCCCGCTCTTGCCCTGCCTGCAGTTCCTGACCGTGTAGCGCCAGCCGCACATCGCTCATGCCGTTCATTTTGCTGCCCCTCGTTTGCGTTGTTGCCTTGAGTGACCAGCATGGGCGCAGGGCAAAAACCATTACAGATTCAACCCGGTTTTATTAAATCCATACAGATACTGCCTACGAGCGGCTGAATCCTGTATTTTCTGGCTATCTGTAATGGTTTCTCGGGAGTGACTGCCATGACCCTGTACATGAACCTCGCCGAATTACTGGGCACTCGCATCGAACAGGGCTTTTATCGCCCTGGAGACAGGCTGCCTTCTGTACGGGCTTTGAGCGTGGAACACGGGGTCAGCCTGAGCACCGTGCAGCAGGCCTATCGCTTGCTGGAAGACAACGGCCTGGCGACGCCCAAGCCAAAATCCGGCTACTTCGTACCCGTCGGCCGCGAGTTGCCGGCCCTGCCTGAAGTCGGGCGTCCGGCGCAACGGCCCGTAGAGATATCGCAGTGGGACCAGGTACTGGAGTTGATTCGCGCAGTACCGCGCAAAGATGTCATACAGATGGGGCGCGGCATGCCGGATGTATTGTCGCCCACCATGAAGCCGCTGCTGCGCAGCCTGGCTCGCGTGAGCCGCCGCCAGGATCTGCCGGGGCTGTATTACGATAATATTCTCGGCTGTATGGAGCTGCGCGAACAGATTGCACGACTGTCACTGGATTCAGGCTGCCAACTGACGGCCGAGGACATCGTGATCACCACCGGTTGCCATGAGGCGCTGTCCGCGAGCATCCATGCGATCTGCGAGCCTGGCGACATCGTCGCGGTAGACTCACCGAGCTTCCACGGCGCCATGCAGACGCTCAAGGGCCTGGGCATGAAGGCCCTCGAAATCCCCACCGACCCGATCACCGGCATCAGCCTCGAAGCTCTGGAATTGGCGCTGGAACAGTGGCCGATCAAGGTTATCCAACTGACCCCCAACTGCAACAATCCCCTGGGTTACATCATGCCCGAGGCGCGCAAAAAGGCGCTGCTGACCCTGGCCCAGCGTTTTGACGTGGCGATCATCGAGGACGATGTGTATGGCGAACTGGCTTACAGCTACCCACGCCCGCGCACCATCAAGTCCTTCGATGAGGACGGTCGTGTATTGCTGTGCAGCTCGTTTTCGAAAACCCTGGCGCCGGGCTTACGCATCGGCTGGGTCGCACCGGGCCGCTACCTGGAACGGGTGCTGCACATGAAGTACATCAGCACTGGCTGCACCGCGACACAACCGCAGATCGCCATTGCCGAATTCCTAAAAGGTGGCCACTTCGAACCGCATTTGCGGCGGATGCGCACCCAATACCAGCGCAATCGCGACTTGATGATCGACTGGGTCAGCCGCTACTTCCCGGCAGGCACTCGCGCCAGCCGCCCTCAAGGCAGTTTCATGCTCTGGGTCGAACTGCCGGAAGGCTTCGATACGCTGAAACTCAACCGAATCCTGATTGAACAAGGCGTACAGGTGGCCGTCGGCAGCATCTTTTCGGCATCGGGCAAATACCGGAACTGCCTGCGCATGAACTATGGGGCCAAGCCCACGCCGCAGATTGAAGAAGCTGTGCGCAAGGTGGGTGCTGCCGCCATCAAGCTGTTGGCCGAGGCTGCCGACTGACCTTTCGCGGGAATTTGCCGTCATATGTCGACAACCGCCCTGATCTGGAAGCAACTCCCTTGATGATTCAACGGCTATTACCGTTTTTCCTGTTGGGAGCCCTGGCGCTGGGCGGCTGCGCGACGGTGAGCACGCCGCGCGTCCCCAGCGACGCCCTCCCCGCCGCGCAATCGTCGTTCGGCCGCTCGATCCAGGCCCAGGCCGCGCCCTATCAAGGCCGCTCCGGCTTTCGCCTGCTGCCCAACAGCAGCGAGGCTTTCATGGCCCGCGCCGAGCTGATCCGCAACGCCCAGACCAGCCTCGACCTGCAGTACTACATCGTGCACGACGGCATCAGCACGCGCATGCTGGTGGATGAACTGCTCAAGGCCGCCGACCGTGGCGTGCGTGTGCGCATCCTGCTGGACGACACCACCAGCGACGGCCTCGACCAGATCATCGCCACCCTCGCCGCCCACCCCAAGATCGAGATCCGCCTGTTCAACCCCTTGCACCTGGGCCGCAGCACGGGCGTTACGCGGGCCATGGGCCGGCTGTTCAACCTGTCGCTGCAACATCGGCGCATGCACAACAAGCTGTGGCTGGCGGACAACAGCGTGGCCATCGTCGGCGGACGCAACCTGGGGGATGAGTATTTCGACGCCGAGCCCAACCTGAACTTCACCGACATCGACATGCTCAGCGTGGGCCCGGTGGCCGAGCAGTTGGGCCACAGTTTCGACCAGTATTGGAACAGCGCCCTGAGCAAGCCGATTGATGACTTTGTCTCCAATACGCCCTCCAAAGGCGACCTGGTCGCCGCGCGTGTACGTCTGGAAGCGTCCCTGGCCGAGTCGCGCCAACAGAACCACGCGCTGTACAACCGCTTGCGCACCTACCAGACCCAACCACGCATGGACACCTGGCGTCGCGAGCTGATCTGGGCCTGGAACCAGGCGCTGTGGGACGCGCCGAGCAAGGTGCTGGCCAAGGCCGACCCGGATCCTCGACTGTTGCTCACCACCCAACTGGCGCCGGAGTTGGAGGGCGTCAATCACGAGTTGATGATGATCTCGGCGTACTTCGTGCCAGGGCAACCGGGGCTGGTGTACTTGACCGGGCGCGCCGATGCAGGTGTGTCGGTAAGCCTGCTGACCAATTCCCTGGAAGCCACCGACGTGCCTGCCGTGCACGGCGGTTATGCGCCGTATCGCAAGGCCCTGCTGGAGCACGGCGTGAAGCTGTATGAGCTACGCCGCCAACCGGGCGACCCCAGCGGCGGCAGCGGCCCGCACCTGTTTCGTCGCGGCACCTTCCGCGGTTCGGATTCGAGCCTGCACAGCAAGGCGATGATCTTTGATCGGGAGAAGTCGTTTATCGGCTCATTCAACTTCGACCCACGCTCGGTGCTGTGGAACACCGAAGTCGGGGTGCTGGTCGATAGCCCAGAGCTGGCCAAACATGTGCGCAACCTGGCACTGCAAGGCATGGCGCCGCCCTTGAGCTATGAGGCGAAGCTGCAAGATGGCCAAGTGGTGTGGGTGACCGAAGATAACGGCCAACTGCACACCCTGACCCGCGAACCGGGCAGTTGGTGGCGACGCTTCAATGCCTGGTTTGCTACCAGCGTCGGCCTGGAGCGCATGCTCTAGGCCGGCTGCGCCGCGCCAAATGCACCTTGGCGCAGCAACAACACCACCAACCCCAACGCACCGGCCGCCATCAGCAACGGCAATGCATGC
This sequence comes from Pseudomonas sp. IPO3749, assembly GCF_013386605.1. Taxonomy (NCBI): domain Bacteria; kingdom Pseudomonadati; phylum Pseudomonadota; class Gammaproteobacteria; order Pseudomonadales; family Pseudomonadaceae; genus Pseudomonas; species Pseudomonas sp. IPO3749. The sequence continues at coordinate 46,285 of NZ_JACARN010000010.1, forward strand.
CCGCTGATCCACTGACTGCCGGCGCCGGCCACCAGCGGGCCGATCAGGCAACCGATCCCCCACAACTGCGCCACGTGGGCATTGGCGCGCACCAGTGCATCGTCGCGGTAACGCTCGCCGATCAGGATCAACGACAGGGTGAACAAGCCTCCGGCACTGGCGCCGAACAACACCCAGATCGGCCAGATCAACACCGTGTGCATCAGCGGTGGAATCGCCAGGCTCGATGCCAGCAACAACACCGCACAGCTCAGGAACAGCGTGCGTCGCGGCAGGTAGTCGGCCAGCGCGCCGATGGGCAACTGCAGCAGCGCATCGCCGACCACCACCGTGCTGACCATGGCCAGGGCGATCTCGGCGGTGAAGCCTTGTTGCAGGCAATACACCGGCAACAACGTCAGAATCATCGCCTCGAAGGCGGCGAATAGAGCCACCGCCCAGGCAATCGCCGGCAGGCTCAGGCAGAAGCGCCACAGGTCGGCGAAGGTCACGCTGAAGGACTCGGCGGTCGGCGCGCCGGATCGCCCCAGCAACAGGAATGGCGCCACCACTAACAGGCCTACGCCGACCCAGAAACCGTAATCATGGTCGGTGCCGATCAAGCCCAGCAGCAACGGGCCTGACAGTTGGCTCAAGGCATAACTGCAGCCATACAGCGCCACCAGCCGGCCGCGCCACTGCTCCACCACCAATTGGTTGATCCAGCTTTCGCCGAGGATAAACACGATGGTCAGGATCACCCCGATCATCAGGCGCAGCACCAGCCAGACCGGGTAACTGGGCAGGATCGCCAGCAAGCCGATGGACACCGCGCCCGCCCACAGGCACAGGCGCATGAGGTTGGCGGTGCCGAGCCATGAGGCCATGCGACTGGAGACCTTCGCGCCGAGCAGTACGCCAAAGGCCGGCATGGCTGCCATCACGCCGATGGCGAAACTGCCGTAGCCCCAGCTTTCGAGGCGCAGGGACACCAGCGGCATGCTGACGCCCAGGGCCAGGCCGACGCTGAGTACCGAGGCCAGGACGGCGAAATAAGTCGCCCAACGCATTTCCACGCTCCTGTGGATAATTTTTAAGATCACACGAAACAATGTGGGAGCGGGCTTGCTCGCGAAAGCGGCGTACCAGTCAATACATGCGTGACTGTCATACCGCATTTCGCGAGCAAGCTCGCTCCCACATTTGGCCTGCGGTGTGGCTTAGAGCTTGATCCAGGTCGCCTTCAGCTCGGTGTACTTGTCGAACGCATGCAGCGACTTGTCGCGACCGTTGCCCGATTGCTTGAAGCCACCGAACGGCGCGGTCATGTCGCCGCCATCGTACTGGTTGACCCACACGCTACCGGCGCGCAGGGCTTTGGCGGTGAGGTGCGCCTTGGAGATATCGGCTGTCCACACGGCTGCGGCCAGGCCGTAGATGGTGTCGTTGGCGATGGCAACCGCTTCTTCGGCGCTGTCGAAGGTGATCACCGACAGGACCGGGCCAAAGATCTCTTCCTTGGCGATCTTCATGGCGTTGGTCACGCCGTCGAAAATCGTCGGCTCCACATAAGTGCCGCCGGTTTCTTCCAGCGTGCGCTTGCCACCGGCGACCAACTTGGCGCCATCGGCATGGCCGGCTTCGATGTAGGACAGCACGGTGTTCATCTGCTGGGTGTCCACCAGTGCGCCAACGTTGGTAGCTGGATCCAGTGGGTTGCCAGGTTTCCAGCCCTTGAGGGCTTCGATCACCAGCGGCAGGAATTTGTCCTTGATGGAACGCTCGACCAGCAGGCGCGAACCGGCGGTGCAGACTTCGCCCTGGTTGAAGGCGATGGCACCTGCGGCGGATTCGGCGGCGGCTTGCAGGTCGGGCGCATCGGCAAACACGATGTTCGGGCTCTTGCCACCGGCTTCCAGCCATACGCGCTTCATGTTCGATTCGCCGGAGCGGATCAACAGCTGCTTGGCGATTTTGGTCGAACCGGTGAACACCAAGGTATCGACGTCCATATGCAGCGCCAGCGCGTTGCCGACGGTGTGACCGTAGCCGGGCAGCACGTTGAACACGCCTTTTGGAATACCGGCCTCAACGGCCAGGGCCGCAATGCGGATGGCGGTCAGCGGGGATTTTTCGGACGGCTTGAGGATCACCGAGTTACCAGTGGACAGCGCTGGGCCGAGCTTCCAGCAAGCCATCATCAGCGGGAAGTTCCACGGCACGATAGCGCCAACCACGCCGACGGGTTCGCGGGTCACCAGGCCCAGTTGATCGTGCGGAGTGGCGGCGACTTCGTCGTAGATCTTGTCGATGGCCTCGCCGCTCCAGCTCAGGGCATTGGCTGCGCCGGGTACGTCGATGTTCAGGGAGTCGCTGATCGGCTTGCCCATGTCCAGGGTTTCGAGCAGCGCCAGCTCTTCGGCATTGGCCTTGAGCAAGGCTGCGAAACGCAGCATGGCGGACTTACGCTTGGCGGGTGCCAGGCGCGACCACACACCGGAATTGAAGGTGGCGCGGGCGTTTTCGACGGCGCGCTGGGCGTCGGCGGCGTCACAGCTGGCAACGGTAGCCAGCAGACGGCCATCGACCGGGCTGATGCATTCGAAGGTGTCACCGGAAACGGCGGCGGTGTATTCGCCATTGATGTAGGCGCGGCCTTCGATCTTCAGATCCTTGGCGCGTTGTTCCCAGTCGGCACGGGTCAGGGTGGTCATGCGAGTGTCCTCCTCTTATTGAATACAAGGGCCAGGGGATGTCCCTCGGCAGCCTTAAAGAATTCTTGCCCGCCAGCCAATGGTTCGGCGCAAGGCAGCTGCCACCCTAAACCAGCGGCCGGGGATGTTTCAATATATTTGACATAACGCCGGTAAACGCCCTTGCGATGTTCATTTTAATAAACATAGACTTTGGGCTCTCCAACCGCAGGCCAGACGGGACACGCACATGAGCATCCAGGACATCGTCGACTTCAGCCAAGCCAAGACCGCCGCCGAGCGCTACCGCCCCGCCGCCGAAAAAATCCTCAAGGGTGATCCCGAGCAGACGATCTACAACCACTACAACAGCCCCTGCGGCCAGATGAGTGCAGGCGTGTGGGAAGGTGAAGTCGGGCACTGGAAGGTCAACTACACCGAGCATGAGTACTGCGAAATTGTGCAGGGCGTTTCAGTACTGCGTGATGCCGATGGCAACGCCAAGACCTTGCGCGCCGGTGACCGCTTCGTGATCCCCGCCGGGTTCAGCGGCACCTGGGAAGTGCTGGAGCCGTGCCGCAAGATCTACGTGGTGTTTGAACAGAAAGCCTGACCGGCAAATCGCAGGCAAAAAAAAGCCCGAATCGTGAGAGACGGGCTTTTTTTCACAAGGAGGAAAATCAATTACTTGATTTTGCCTTCTTTGTAGATCACGTGCTTGCGAACGCGCGGGTCGAACATTTTCTTTTCGAGCTTGTCCGGGGTAGTACGCTTGTTCTTGTCGGTAGTGTAGAAGTGACCAGTACCGGCGCTAGAGATCATTCGAATCAATTCACGCATGATATAGCTCCTTAGATTGTGCCAGCGCGGCGCAATTCAGCCAGCACGACAGTGATGCCACGCTTGTCGATGATGCGCATGCCTTTAGCAGATACGCGCAGACGGACGAAACGTTTCTCTTCTTCAACCCAGAAGCGGTGATGCTGCAGGTTCGGCAGGAAACGACGACGGGTTTTGTTATTTGCGTGGGAAATGTTATTCCCAGTCACCGGACCCTTACCGGTAACTTGACAGACTCTCGACATGCCTCAGCCCTCTAAAACCACATGCCCAACCCGGCATGGGTTGGCCGCTTAATCTCTCAGTCATTTGGCGCCAGGCGCCGCGTTTCTTTAGGGTCTTACCGGCTACACCTACAAGCGAAGGAACCGGGCCCCTAGAAAAGAGCGCTGCTTTATACCAGAAAGACCCAGGTGCAACAACAGCCCGAGTGTTTTTACTGGCGTAAATCTCGGCGACAGACGCCTGAACCGTTGCCAGGAGGGGCCGCTGTCACAGCCGACCGCTCGTCGCACAGAATGATTTACAGCGCCCGCGCGCACGATGAAGTGCTCGGCAAAACGCGCTGAGGTGCCATCAAAACAGCATTTGGCGCAAAAGCACAGGCAAAAATGGGCTAGTCATTTACCAATCAGACCACTACGGTAGGACTTTTCCAGACTGCACTCGCAGATGGGCCTTCGATCTGCAAAGGAAACCGAACATGCGCCTCGCTGCCCTACCGCTATTGCTAGCCCCTCTCTTTATCGCGCCGCTGGCCTCTGCCGCCAGCAACTTGAGCGTCTGCACCGAGGCCAGCCCCGAAGGGTTCGATGTGGTGCAATACAACTCGCTGACCACCACCAACGCCTCGGCCGATGTGCTGATGAACCGCCTGGTGGACTACGATGCGGCGAGCGGCAAACTGGTGCCCAGCCTGGCGGACAGCTGGGAAGTCTCGCCGGATGGCCTGACCTATACCTTCAAGCTACACCCGGAGGTGAAATTCCACCGCACCGAATACTTCACCCCCAGCCGTACACTGACCGCCGAAGACGTGCGCTTCAGCTTTGAGCGCATGCTCGACCCGGCCAACCCCTGGCACAAGATTGCGCAGAGTGGCTTCCCCCATGCGCAATCGCTGCAACTGCCGACGCTGGTCAAGAAAATCGACGCCCTCGACCCGCTGACCGTGCGCTTCACCCTGGACCACGCCGACTCCACCTTCCTCGCTGCCCTGAGCATGGGTTTTGCCTCGATCTACCCGGCGGAATACGCCGACAAACTGCTCAAGGCCGGCACGCCGGAGAAGCTCAACAGCCAGCCGATCGGCACCGGGCCGTTCATTTTCAGCCGCTTCCAGAAAGATGCAGTGGTGCGCTACAAGGCCAACCCGGACTACTTTGCCGGGAAACCGGCTGTGGATAACTTGATCTTCGCCATCACTCCCGATGCCAACGTGCGCCTGCAGAAATTGCATCGCGACGAATGCCAGATCGCCCTGTCTCCCAAGCCGCTGGATGTGGGTGAAGCCGAAAAAGACCCAGCGCTCAAGGTCGAGAAAACCGCCGCCTTCATGACCGCGTTCGTGGCCATCAACAGCCAGCACCCGCCTCTGGACAAGCCCGAAGTGCGCCAGGCAATCAACCTGGCGTTCGACAAGGGCAGCTACCTCAAGGCCGTGTTTGAAGGCACCGCCGAAGCCGCCAACGGACCTTTCCCGCCCAACACCTGGAGCTACGCCAAGGAGCTGCCGGGTTATCCACAGGACCTCGCCAAGGCCAAGGCACTGCTGGATCGCGCCGGGCTCAAGGATGGCTTCAAGACCACGATCTGGACCCGTCCCACAGGCAGCCTGCTGAACCCCAACCCGAACCTAGGCGCACAGCTGTTGCAGGCTGACCTGGCCAAGGTCGGCATCCAGGCCGAGATCCGCGTGATCGAATGGGGCGAGCTGATCCGCCGCGCCAAGGCCGGCGAACACGACCTGCTGTTCATGGGCTGGGCCGGTGACAACGGCGACCCGGATAACTTCCTGACCCCGCAGTTCTCCTGCGCGGCGGTGAAATCCGGCACCAACTTCGCCCGCTACTGCGACCCCGCGCTGGACAAGCTGATCAGCGCTGGCAAGACCACCAGCGAGCAAGGCGTGCGCAGCAAGCTCTACCAGCAGGCCCAGGCGCAGATCCAGCAACAGGCGCTGTGGCTGCCGCTCGCGCACCCGACCGCGTTTGCCCTGGCGCGCAAGAATGTCGAGGGCTACCAGGTGAGCCCATTCGGGCGCCAGGATTTCTCGAAGGTCAGCGTCAAGCCCTGACAACCAGGCCCGCTCCCATGGGGCGGGCTTACATCCACCCATACTCCGCCATCGACAACGGGTCTCCATCCCCCACGATGATGTGGTCCAACACGCGCACATCCACCACTTCCAAGGCTTTTTGCAGCAACTTGGTCAATTTTCGATCAGCCGCACTCGGCTCAAGGCTGCCGGAAGGATGGTTGTGGCACAGGATCAACGCCGCCGCGTTGTACGCCAGGGCGCGCTTGACCACTTGCCGGGGGTAGACCATCGCCGTATCGATGGTGCCCTGGGACAACGCCTCGAAACCCAGCACCCGGTGTTTTGAATCGAGAAACAGGCAGCCGAAGGTCTCATGAGGCTCATGGCGCAACAGTGCCTTGAGGTAATCACGCACAGCCACCGGGCTTTCCAGCACCGAATCCTGGCGCAGGCGCTCGGCCATGTGGCGCCTGGCCATTTCCAGCACCGCCTGCAACTGGGCGAACTTCGCCGGCCCCAGTCCCAATTGCTGGCTGAACAGCGTCTGGCTGGCCTCCAGCAACGGGCGCAAACCGCCAAATTTCGCCAAAAGGTGGCGCGCCAGGTCCACCGCGCTGCGACCGGAAACCCCGGTACGCAGGAAGATCGCCAGCAACTCGGCATCCGACAGGCTCGCTGCGCCCCATTCCAAAAGCTTTTCCCGGGGCCGCTCTGCCACCGGCCAATCGCGAATACTCATCGCACCTCCCTCTCCATACGCGCCGTGGCATGTACGCCGCTGTTGCCTCGCAGACGCTGTGTTATCGTAGGCCCTCTTTTTTGCGTGTGATTTCCCCTGGGGAGGGGGCATCGCAGGCGTCACTGAACTGGCATCACTGAACTGGAAAGGCAAACCAATGCAGCGTCTGTATCGGAAACGCATCGTTCTCGGCGTTGGCGGCGGCATTGCCGCCTACAAGAGCGCAGAACTGGTTCGCAGGCTCCTGGACCAAGGCGCGGAAGTGCGCGTGGTCATGACCCGCGGTGGCAGTGAGTTCATCACCCCGCTGACCATGCAAGCGCTGTCCGGCCACCCGGTTCACCTGGACCTGCTGGACCCGGCAGCTGAAGCCGCCATGGGCCATATCGAGCTGGCCAAATGGGCCGACCTGGTACTAATCGCCCCGGCCACCGCCGACCTGATCGCCCGCCTGGCCCAAGGCATCGCCGATGACCTGCTGACCACCCTGGTACTGGCCACCGACGCCACCGTCGCCATCGCCCCGGCCATGAACCAGGCCATGTGGCGCGACCCGGCCACCCAGGCCAACACCCAACTCCTGCAAAGCCGTGGCCTCAAGGTGTTCGGCCCGGCGTCCGGCAGCCAGGCCTGCGGCGACGTCGGCATGGGCCGCATGCTTGAAGCCACTGACCTGGCGCTGTGCGCCGCCGAGTGTTTCCAGCACCTGGCCCTGACCGGCAAGCACGTGCTGATCACCGCTGGCCCGACCCAGGAAAACATCGACCCGGTGCGCTACATCACCAACCATAGCTCAGGAAAAATGGGCTTTGCCTTGGCTGAAGCGGCGGTCGAGGCAGGCGCACGTGTCACCCTGATCACCGGCCCGGTGCATTTGCCGACCCCGGATCGGGTCACGCGAATCGACGTAGTCAGCGCCCGCGATATGCTGGCGGCCTGTGAGGCGGCCATTCCGTGCGACCTGTTCATCGCCTCGGCAGCGGTTGCGGACTACCGCCCGGAAGTAGTCGCCCCGCAAAAGCTCAAGAAGGACCCTACAAGCGGCGACGGCCTGCTCCTGCAAATGGTGCGCAACCCAGACATCCTGGCCACCATCGCCACCCGTCCGGACCGTCCGTTCAGTGTCGGCTTCGCCGCCGAGACCGAGCATTTGCTGGACTACGCCGCACGCAAATTGAAAGACAAAAACCTCGACCTGATCGTTGCCAATGATGTCGCCAACCCGAGCATCGGCTTCAACAGCGAGGAAAACGCCTGCAGCGTGATCGACCGCGAGCTGCACGCCACCCTTTTCGCCCAGACCAGCAAGGGCAAGATTGCCCGCCAACTGATCTCTTTTATCGCCCAACGGCTGAACCAGGTTTAATTTCCATGCACGCTTTGCAAGCCAAGATCCTCGACCCACGCATCGGCAACGAATTCCCACTGCCGGCCTACGCCACGCCAGGCTCGGCCGGCCTGGACCTGCGCGCCATGCTCAAGGAAGACACTGTCCTTGAGCCGGGCCAGACCATTCTGATTCCGACCGGCCTGTCGATCTACGTGGGCGACCCTGGCCTGGCGGCGCTGATCCTGCCGCGCTCCGGCCTGGGCCACAAACACGGCATCGTGCTGGGCAACCTGGTCGGCCTGATCGACTCGGACTATCAGGGCGAACTGATGGTGTCGTGCTGGAACCGTGGCCAGACCGCCTTCAACATCGCCGTTGGCGAGCGTATTGCCCAACTGGTGCTGGTGCCAGTGGTGCAGGCACACTTCGAACTGGTACAGGAATTCGACGAAACCCAACGCGGCGCAGGCGGTTTTGGGCATTCCGGCAGTCACTGACTAAGCTGAACCTGGCCGGGCGCCGTTGCCCGGCCAGACGCCACCGCTGGGCTTTTCAGGACGAAGAATGCGCGGATTTTATCAGCGAGATTTCTCCATAGAAATCAAAGCATTACGCAGACATCAAGACGGAGCCAACGCTCCGATGGCATTTTTGCACCACGAACTCTCTGCCGAAAACACCGTCATACCCTTCAGTTTGAGCCTGCCGGTCAGCCACATTAAGGCCAGCCTTGCCCCTTTCAGATGGAGTTTCCCCCCGCGATGAGTACCGCAGCCCGCGTAGCCCCAGCATTCCCCGACAGCATCTTTCGCGCCTATGACATCCGTGGCGTGGTGCCCAAGACCCTGACTGCCGAAACTGCCTATTGGATTGGCCGTGCCATCGGCTCCCAGAGCCTGGCGCAGGGCGAGCCCAACGTTTCGGTCGGCCGTGACGGCCGCCTGTCCGGCCCGGAGTTGGTGGAGCAACTGATCCAGGGCCTGGCTGACAGCGGTTGCCATGTCAGCGACGTCGGCCTGGTGCCGACGCCCGCGCTGTACTACGCCGCCAACGTCCTAGCCGGCAAGTCCGGGGTGATGCTGACCGGCAGCCATAACCCGTCGGACTACAACGGCTTCAAGATCGTCATCGCTGGCGACACCCTGGCCAATGAACAGATCCAGGCCCTTCACGACCGCCTGAAAAACAACGATCTGACCAGCGGCAAGGGCACCATCACCCAAGTCGACATCCTGCAACGCTACTCTGATGAAATCACCCGTGACGTCAAGCTCGCGCGCCGCCTCAAAGTGGTGGTGGATTGCGGCAACGGCGCGGCTGGCGTGATCGCCCCGCAGCTGCTTGAAGCCCTGAACTGCGAAGTGATCCCATTGTTCTGCGAGGTCGACGGCCACTTCCCCAACCACCACCCGGACCCAGGCAAGCCGGAAAACCTGGTGGACCTGATCGCCAAGGTCAAGGAAACCGGGGCTGACGTCGGCCTGGCCTTTGACGGTGACGGCGACCGCGTCGGCGTGGTGACTGAGACCGGCCAGATCGTGTTCCCTGATCGCCTGCTGATGCTGTTTGCCCGCGACGTGGTGGCGCGCAACGCCAACGCCGAGATCATCTTCGACGTGAAGTGCACCCGCCGCCTCACGCCGCTGATCAAGGAATATGGCGGTCGCCCGCTAATGTGGAAGACCGGTCACTCGTTGATCAAAAAGAAAATGAAGGAAACCGGCGCGCTGTTGGCCGGCGAAATGAGCGGCCACGTGTTCTTCAAGGAGCGCTGGTTCGGCTTTGACGACGGTATTTACAGCGCCGCGCGGTTGCTGGAGATCCTCAGCAAGGAAAAATCCACGGCTGAAGAGCTGTTCCAGACCTTCCCGAACGATATTTCTACGCCAGAGATCAATATCCATGTGACCGAGGAGAGCAAATTCAGCATCATTGACGCACTGCACGATGCGCAATGGGGCGAAGGCGCCAACCTGACCACCATTGATGGTGTGCGAGTCGATTACGCCAAAGGCTGGGGCCTGGTTCGCGCGTCCAACACCACACCGGTGCTGGTCCTGCGTTTCGAGGCGGATACCGAGGCTGAGTTGCAGCGCATCAAGGACGTGTTCCACGCCCAGTTGAAACGTGTTGCCCCTGATCTCCAATTACCGTTCTGATTTTTTACCGGAGCCCTGAATGACCCTCGAACGCGAAGCCGCTGCCAACACTGCCAAGGTCCTGTCCGAAGCGTTGCCTTACATCCGACGCTATGTCGGCAAGACGCTGGTGATCAAGTACGGCGGCAATGCCATGGAAAGCGACGAGCTGAAAACCGGCTTTGCCCGCGACATCGTGTTGATGAAAGCCGTGGGGATCAACCCGGTGGTGGTGCACGGCGGCGGCCCGCAAATCGGCGACCTGCTCAAGCGCTTGTCGATCGAGAGTCACTTCATCGATGGCATGCGCGTCACTGACGCGCAGACCATGGACGTGGTGGAGATGGTCCTCGGCGGCCAGGTCAACAAGGACATCGTCAACCTGATCAACCGCCACGGCGGCAGCGCCATCGGTCTGACCGGCAAGGATGCAGAGCTGATCCGTGCGAAAAAACTGACCGTGACCCGTCAGACGCCGGAAATGACCCAGCCGGAAATCATCGACATCGGCCAAGTGGGCGAAGTGGTTGGCGTGAACACCGACCTGCTGAACCTGCTGGTCAAAGGCGACTTCATTCCGGTGATCGCGCCGATCGGCGTGGGTGCCAATGGCGAGTCCTACAACATCAACGCCGACCTGGTGGCCGGTAAAGTGGCCGAAGCGCTGAAAGCTGAAAAGCTGATGCTGCTCACCAACATCGCCGGCCTGATGGACAAGGAAGGCAAGGTATTGACCGGCTTGACCACGCAACAAGTGGACGAGTTGATTGCCGACGGCACCATCTACGGCGGCATGCTGCCGAAGATCCGTTGCGCGCTGGAAGCGGTGCAAGGCGGCGTTGGCAGCTCGTTGATCATCGATGGCCGGGTACCGAATGCGGTATTGCTGGAGATCTTCACGGATACCGGCATGGGCACGCTGATCAGTAACCGCAAGCGTCCTTAAGCGTCAGAACACGAAAGGCCCCGCTCAATCTGATTGAGCGGGGCCTTTTTATTTGTGGCAGGCGTTATCGAAATCTGATTGATTTCACTACTAATCGATTTTCAACATTCGCTGAAACTATTAATTTCAGTGAAAATTCTCGACAGATTTCACTGCTTTGACTATTTTCAGCACTTGTTGAAAAAGGTGAGATCAATGAAAGAGTTCGAAATCCGCTCAAGGGATGCACTGCGAAATCTCCTGAGCAAAGTGCCGATCCTCAAGATTGAAAACCTGAAACTGCCTTCACCTTCAGAGGGGTGGACGCCCGACTGCATTGTCGAGATAACCGTCTCGGGAAGGTCGCATGCTCTGGTCTGCGAGGTAATAGCAAGCGGCCAACCCAGATTTATAAGTGCGGCGATACTTCGGCTTCGCGACTACTTGAACAAACAGCGGACACAGGCAACGCCCGTTGTGGTCGCGCCTTATCTGTCGCCCATTGCCAGACAGGCATGCCGGGAAAGAGAGGTGGGGTATCTGGATCTGGAGGGCAATGCGTGGATCTCGTTCGGTGGCGTATCCATTGACCATCAAGTCGCTGGCAAGCCGTCCTCAGAACGCAGAGAGCTGAAGTCTTTCTTCAAACCAAAGTCAGCACAGATCATACGCACGATGCTTCGAGATCCGGGCCGAGCCTGGCGCGTGGTCGAACTGTCCGAAGCTGCCGGAGCGAGCCTGGGGCAAGTCAGTAATGTCCGAACTGCACTCCTGAATAGAGAATGGGCCCGGACGACAAACGATGGCGTAAACCTATCCGACCCTCAATCTCTCCTAGACGCTTGGGCCGAGACATACGAGCCTCCAGCAGGAGACCGTAAATTTTTCTATACCGCCTTGCACGGTAGAGCATTGGAAAATGCGGCGCGTAACGCCATTGGAGAAATGAGCGGCGGGCACGCGCTTTTTTCGTCTTTTTCTGCCGCCCAATGGCTCGCCCCCTATGCCCGTATCAATACGAATTACTTTTTCGCCGACCGTGAAGGGTTAGAGAGGCTGGTCAAAGCATTACAGTTGGTTCCCGCATCAACGGGAGAAAACGTAGTGATCACCTTACCCAAAGAGGAAGGGCTTCTACTCGACGCCATTGAACCCGCACCGGGTGCCATATGTACCAGCCTGGTTCAGACCTACCTGGATCTATCTGTTGCAGGAGAGCGCGGGAAAGAAGCTGCCGAATACTTGAGACAGGAAAAACTGACATGGTCTCGTTAGTCCCTCAAGAACCCCAGTCTGCTTCAGATTATGACGACAGAACCACGACCGCCGTGAAAGCAGTGTTAGTGGAAATCGGTCAAATCCTCGGCTCTTTCAAAGGAAAGTTTGCAGTGATCGGCGGAGCAGTGCCTTGGCTTCTGCTTGCGAATGACGATATGCAACACGTTGGAACCCTTGATGTCGATTTGAGCCTGAACGCAGAAGCACTCGGTGATGGCGAATACGCGACATTGATCGAAGCACTGATGGGCAACGGGTATCAACAGAGAGGAGCGCTTCGCAGATTCCAACTCGTTCGCCAGGTGCCCGCGGAGGACGGCGGACCGGCGATAGATGTGATCGTGGACTTCTTGATGCCGCGTGACGCCGAAATCATCCAGAACAAACCTCCTATCCTCAACGACTTTGCTGTTCAGCGTGCTGACGGTGCCGACTTGGCAATGCGCTTCTACCAAATGGTTGCCATTGAAGGTCCCATGCCCACGGGTGGGAAAAATCGCGTAGAAGTCGCCGTATGTTCTATCCCCGCACTCTTGGCAATGAAGGGGTATGCGCTGAATGGAAGGCACAAACAGAAGGACGCCTATGACATCTACTACTCCGTCCGCAACTTTCCCGACGGTGTCGAAGCGCTCGCAGAGGAATGTCGATCAGTGCTTGAAACGGGCAGCGGAGAGCAGGGATTTCAGTTCATCGGAGAAAAATTTGCTACCCATGATGGCTATGGCCCGACGGCGGTAAGACGATTCGTCGAAGACAGCCAGATTCTGGGAGGTCGCACACCAGACCAATGGCAGCAAGATGCTTTTGGGCAGGTGGATACCTTATTGCGCGCCTTACGACTTCGGGACTAATAAAACAAAAGGCCCCGCTCAATCTGATTGAGCGGGGCCTTTTTATTTGTGGCGAGGGAGCTTGCTCCCGCTGGGCTGCACAGCAGCCCTGAAATCAGACGCCGAACTGCTCGCGGTACGCCTTCACCGCCGGCAGGTGTTGCTTGAGTTGCGGATCATCTTCCAGGAACTGCAGGACCTGGTTCAGCGACACGATGCTCACCACGGGAATGCCGAAATCGCGCTCCACTTCCTGGATGGCCGACAATTCACCATTGCCACGCTCCTGGCGGTTCAGCGCGATCAGCACGCCGGCAGCCTTGGCACCGTCCTGGGAGGCGATGATCTGCATCACTTCGCGAATCGCAGTACCGGCGGTGATCACGTCGTCGATGATCAGCACGTCGCCCTTGAGCGGAGCCCCGACCAGGCTGCCGCCTTCGCCGTGGGCCTTGGCCTCTTTGCGGTTGAAACACCATGGCAGGTCCTGCCCGTGATGCTCAGCCAGAGCCACGGCCGTCGCGGCCGCCAGGGGGATACCCTTGTAGGCTGGGCCGAACAGCACATCGAAGGAAATACCGCTTTCAACGATGGCGGCCGCGTAGAAACGACCCAGTTGGGCCAGAGCCGAACCCGAGTTGAACAAGCCTGCATTGAAGAAGTACGGGCTGGTTCGCCCGGACTTCAAAGTGAACTCACCGAAGCGCAAAACGCCGCGATCGATGGCAAAACGAATGAAATCGCGTTGATACGCCTGCATGAAAAAAGCCTCAGATACCACGGATTTAGCTAATTAGGTGGACGGCGTGTATCATACACGCACGCGATTTTTGGGGCCATTTATGCGGATCATCAGTGTGAACGTTAATGGTATTCAGGCTGCAGTCGAGCGTGGTTTGCTCAGTTGGCTGCAAGCCCAGAATGCCGACGTCATCTGCCTGCAGGATACCCGCGCCTCCGCCTTTGAACTGGACGACCCAGCCTTCCAACTGGATGGCTACTTCCTTTATGCCTGCGATGCCGAAGTGCCCACCCAAGGTGGCGTGGCTTTGTATTCGCGGTTGCAACCCAAGGCGGTCATCAGCGGCCTCGGCTTCGAGACAGCCGACCGCTACGGGCGCTACCTGCAAGCCGATTTCGATAAGGTCAGCATCGCGACCTTGCTGCTTCCTTCGGGGCAGAACGGCGATGAAGACTTGAACCAGAAGTTCAAGCTAATGGACGATTTCGCCCGTTACCTGGATAAACAGCGACGCAAACGTCGCGAGTACATTTATTGTGGCTCGCTGTACGTGGCGCAACAGAAGCTGGATATCAAGAACTGGCGCGACAGCCAGCAATCCCCGGGTTTCCTGGCGCCGGAACGCGCCTGGATGGACGAGATTGTCGGCAATATGGGCTATGTGGATGCCCTGCGCGAAGTCAGCCGCGAAGGCGACCAGTACAGCTGGTGGCCGGACAACGAACAGGCTGAGATGCTCAACCTTGGCTGGCGTTTCGACTACCAGTTGCTGACTCCAGGTCTGCGCCGGTTCGTGCGCAGTGCACGCCTGCCGCGCCAGCCACGCTTCTCGCAGCACGCGCCGCTGATCGTGGACTACGACTGGACACTGACCATCTGAGGTCTTTTTCCAGGCACAAAAAAACCGACATCGCTGTCGGTTTTTTTGTGGGCGCTCATTATTTGATCACTCGCCAGGTCAACGGGTAGCGATAGGCGATCCCTTTGTTGGCCTTGATGCAGCCGATGATGGTCAACACGATCGTGGCGATCGCCAGGGCAAACATCAGGAAAAACCCAACCACCGCGAAGGCCAGCACAATGCAGGCTATCCAGGCAATGGCCACGGTGATCTGGAAGTTCAAGGCTTCCTTGCCCTGATCATCAATGAACGCATCCTTTTCCTTCTTCATCTGCCACAGGATCAGCGGCCCCACGACACTGCCGAAAGGGAACACAAACCCGAGAAACGCCGCGAGATGGCACAACATTGCCCCCTGCCGCACTTCATAGGAAGGCATTGGCACAAGTTCCTGGTTGTCATTCATGGCGCTTCTCCTTGAGACGGGCTCAGTCAGCCAGGGCGGCGTTCTGCAGCTCGAAGATTTCGGTCATGCCTTTCTGGGCCAGGGCCAGCATGGCGTTCAGCTCGGCCGGCTGGAATGGCGCGCCCTCGGCGGTGCCCTGTACTTCGATGAAACCACCGGTGCTGGTCATGACCACGTTCAGGTCAGTCTCGGCAGCCGAGTCCTCCAGATAGTCCAGGTCCAGCACAGGTTCGCCCTGGTACATGCCTACCGATACGGCAGCGATCATTTGCTTGAGCGGGTCACCGCCTTTCAGGCCGCCACGCTTCTTGATCACTTTGAGTGCATCAACCAGGGCCACCATGGCGCCGGTGATGGACGCGGTGCGGGTGCCGCCGTCGGCCTGGATCACGTCGCAGTCGACGTACAGGGTCACGTCGCCCAGCTTGGACATATCCAGGGCTGCACGCAGGGAGCGACCGATCAGGCGCTGGATTTCCAGGGTACGGCCGCCCTGCTTGCCACGGCTGGCTTCACGCTGGTTCCGCTCGCCGGTGGCGCGCGGCAGCATGCCGTACTCGGCGGTCAACCAACCCTGGCCCTGGCCTTTGAGGAAACGCGGCACGCCGTTTTCGACGCTGACGGTGCAGATGACCTTGGTATCGCCAAACTCGACCAGTACAGAACCCTCGGCGTGTTTGGTGTAGTTGCGGGTGATGCGGATCGAGCGGAGCTGATCGGCAGCGCGACCACTTGGACGTTTCATAGGGAGACACCTGTACTGAGGACGAAAAACTGCCGAGCATTATAGAGCCGCGAGCCGATTCGGGGCACTGCTAAAAAATCCGGTTACGAATGCTCGGGTTTGGGCGTGTCCGCCCCACTGCGCTACAATCCTGCGCCTTCTTAATCATCAGCCCGTGTTTGCGGGCTGCAACGCGAGGTACCTCCATGGTGCACAGCATGACCGCCTTCGCCCGCGTCGAAAAAGCCGGCGTCCAAGGCACCCTGAGCTGGGAACTGCGCTCGGTCAACAGCCGTTACCTGGAGCCACACCTGCGCCTGCCGGAATCGTTTCGCGACCTCGAAGGCGCCGTGCGTGAAGCGCTGCGCCAGGGCATTTCCCGTGGCAAGCTGGAATGCACCCTGCGTTTTACCGAAGAAACCACCGGCAAGGCCCTGCAGATTGACCGCGACCGCGCCGCGCAACTGGTCGCCGCCGCCGAAACCATCGCCGGTCTGATCAAGCAGCCGGCCGCGCTCAACCCGCTGGAAGTGCTGGCGTGGCCTGGCGTGCTGGTGGCCGATGCCACTGACCCGCAAGCCCTCAACGCCGAAGCCCTCGCTCTGTTCAACCAGGGCTTGAGGGAGCTTAAAGCCGGCCGTGAGCGCGAAGGTGCCGAACTGGCCCGCCTGATCAGCGAGCGCCTGACCGCCATTGAAGAAGACGTGGTCACCCTGCGTGAGCTGGTCCCGCAGATGCTCGCCACCCAGCGCCAGAAGGTGCTCGACCGCTTCACCGACATGAAGGCCGACCTCGACCCGACGCGCCTGGAACAGGAAATGGTCCTGCTCGCGCAGAAGAGCGACGTCGCCGAAGAACTCGATCGCCTGAGCACCCACATCCTCGAAGTGCGCCGCGTGCTCAAGTCCGGCGGTGCCGCCGGTCGGCGTTTGGACTTCCTGATGCAGGAACTCAACCGCGAAGCCAATACACTCGGCTCCAAGGCGTTCGACCCGCGCAGCACCACGGCTGCGGTCAACCTCAAAGTGTTGATCGAGCAGATGCGCGAACAAGTACAGAATATTGAGTAAGGCAACCTCCATGACCCACAGCACCGGCACCCTGTACATCATTTCCGCCCCTTCGGGCGCGGGCAAAAGCAGCCTGGTCAAGGCCCTGACCGACGCTGACGAGCAGATCCGCATTTCGGTCTCCCACACCACCCGCGCCATGCGTCCGGGTGAGGTGAACGGCGAGCACTATCACTTCGTCGAGCGCACCGAGTTCGTCAAGATGATCGAACACGGCGACTTCCTGGAGCGCGCCGAAGTGTTCGGCAACCTCTACGGCACCTCGCAAAGCCACTTGCAGCAGACCCTGGATGAAGGCCACGACCTGATCCTGGAAATCGACTGGCAGGGCGCCGAGCAAGTCCGCAAGCTGATGCCGCAGGCGCGTTCGATCTTCATCCTGCCGCCTTCGCTGGAAGCTTTGCACCAGCGCCTGACCAACCGTGGCCAGGACAGTGACGAGATCATCGAAGGCCGCATGCGTGAAGCCGTCAGCGAAATGAGCCACTACGTCGACTACGACTACCTGATCATCAACGACGATTTTGCCCACGCACTGGACGACTTGAAGGCGATTTTTCGCACCAATCAGCTCCAGCAAAAGCGTCAGCAACAGCGTTTCGGCAAATTACTGGCCGAACTGCTCGGTTGATTGGCTCTTCCCAAAACCGCTGCAAGGGCTTTACATTGGCACTTGTAGCGGTTTTGCGAGGGCCTGCGAAAAATCAGCGCTTCCCTAAACGCTGGTGATTTTTTAAACTGTTTAGTCCGCTCGCCCAACCGGGCAGCGCGCATCTTGCATTCGCTCCGAGGAATACCATGGCCCGCGTAACCGTTGAAGACTGCCTAGAACACGTGGATAACCGCTTTGAGCTGGTCATGCTCTCTACCAAGCGTGCCCGTCAACTGGCCACTGGCGGCAAAGAGCCCCTGGTCCAGTGGGAAAACGACAAGCCTACCGTTGTAGCCCTGCGTGAAATCGCTGAAGGCCTGATGAGCTACGAGTTCATCGCCAACGCCGAAATCGTTGAAGACGAACCGCTGTTTGCAGCGTTCGAGGACGAGTCCAACGAGGCCGTCTAAGCCTATGCCTGGTCGACGTAGCACGGCGCGGGGTCACAGCCAACGGCAGGAGTTCACACTTTGCCGAGCATAGACGCCCTCGCCGATCGCTTATCGGCCTACCTCGGCCCCGACCAGGTCAACCTGGTCCGCCGAGCGTATTTCTACGCCGAACAAGCTCATGACGGCCAACGCCGCCGCAGTGGCGAGGCGTATGTCACCCATCCTCTTGCGGTGGCAAACATTCTGGCCGACATGCACATGGACCATCAGAGCCTGATGGCCGCGATGCTGCATGACGTGATCGAAGACACCGGCATCGCCAAGGAAGCGCTCAGCGCGCAGTTTGGCGAAACCGTGGCCGAACTGGTCGACGGGGTCAGCAAACTGACCCAGATGAACTTCGAGACCAAGGCCGAAGCCCAGGCGGAAAACTTCCAGAAGATGGCCATGGCCATGGCCCGCGATATCCGCGTGATCCTGGTCAAGCTGGCCGACCGGTTGCACAACATGCGCACGCTGGAAGTGCTGTCCGGTGAAAAGCGCCGGCGCATCGCCAAGGAAACCCTGGAAATCTACGCGCCCATCGCCAACCGGCTGGGCATGCACGCCATTCGTATCGAATTCGAAGACCTCGGCTTCAAAGCCATGCACCCGATGCGTTCGGCGCGCATCTACCAGGCAGTCAAGCGCGCCAGGGGTAACCGCAAGGAAATCGTCAACAAGATCGAAGAGTCCCTGAGTCATTGCCTGGCGATCGACGAGATCGAAGGCGAGGTCAGCGGCCGGCAGAAGCACATCTACGGCATCTATAAAAAGATGCGTGGCAAGCGCCGGGCCTTCAACGAGATCATGGACGTGTATGCGTTCAGGATCATCGTCGACAAAGTCGACACCTGCTACCGCGTGCTGGGCGCTGTACATAATTTGTACAAACCGCTGCCGGGGCGCTTCAAGGATTACATCGCGATTCCAAAAGCCAACGGCTATCAGTCGCTGCATACCACGTTGTTTGGTATGCACGGGGTGCCGATCGAGATCCAGATCCGCACCCGCGAAATGGAAGAGATGGCCAACAACGGCATCGCCGCCCATTGGCTGTATAAATCCAGCGGCGACGAGCAGCCAAAAGGCACCCATGCCCGTGCCCGCCAGTGGGTCAAGGGCGTGCTGGAAATGCAGCAACGTGCCGGCAACTCCCTGGAATTCATCGAAAGCGTGAAGATCGACCTGTTCCCGGACGAGGTCTACGTGTTCACGCCCAAAGGCCGGATCATGGAGCTGCCCAAAGGCTCCACGGCGGTCGATTTTGCCTACGCCGTGCACACCGACGTGGGTAACAGCTGCATCGCCTGTCGGATCAATCGCCGTCTCGCACCGCTGTCCGAACCGCTGCAAAGTGGCTCCACGGTCGAGATCGTCAGCGCACCGGGCGCACGCCCGAATCCGGCATGGCTCAACTTTGTGGTCACCGGCAAGGCGCGCACACACATCCGCCACGCCCTGAAACTGCAACGCCGCTCCGAGTCCATCAGCCTGGGCGAACGCCTGCTGAACAAGGTGCTCAACGGTTTCGACAGTGCCCTCGACAAGATTCCTACAGAGCGCGTGCAAGCGATGCTCCACGAGTACCGCCAGGAAACCATCGAAGACCTGCTGGAAGACATCGGCCTGGGCAACCGCATGGCCTACGTGGTCGCCCGCCGCCTGCTCGGCGAAGGCGAACAGTTGCCAAGCCCGGAAGGTCCGCTGGCGATTCGTGGCACCGAGGGCTTGGTGCTCAGCTACGCCAAGTGCTGCACGCCGATCCCGGGCGACCCGATTGTCGGCCACCTGTCGGCGGGCAAAGGCATGGTGGTGCACCTGGACAACTGCCGCAACATCACCGAGATCCGCCACAACCCGGAAAAATGCATCCAGCTCTCGTGGGCCAAGGATGTCACCGGCGAATTCAACGTCGAGCTGCGGGTGGAGCTGGAACACCAGCGCGGCCTGATCGCCCTGCTCGCCAGCAGCGTCAACGCGGCCGACGGCAATATCGAGAAAATCAGCATGGACGAACGCGATGGCCGCATCAGCGTGGTCCAGTTGGTGGTCAGCGTTCACGACCGCGTGCACCTGGCCCGCGTGATCAAGAAACTGCGTGCCTTGACGGGTGTGATCCGTATCACTCGCATGCGCGCCTAAGCCACATTACAAGGAGTCATTCATGACCAAGACTGTTATCACCAGCGATAAAGCCCCGGCCGCCATCGGCACCTACTCCCAGGCGATCAAGGCAGGCAACACCGTCTACATGTCCGGCCAGATTCCACTGGACCCAAAGACCATGGAACTGGTTGAAGGCTTCGAAGCACAGACCGTGCAGGTCTTCGAAAACCTCAAGTCGGTGGCCGAGGCTGCTGGCGGTTCGTTCAAAGACATCGTCAAGCTGAACATCTTCCTCACCGACCTGAGCCACTTCGCCAAGGTCAACGAGATCATGGGCAAGTACTTCGAACAGCCGTACCCAGCCCGCGCCGCCATCGGCGTTGCCGCCCTGCCAAAGGGTGCGCAGGTTGAGATGGACGCGATTCTGGTCATCGAGTAAAACACCCGGCGCAGCCCCCATAGGCTGCGCCGACTTCGTTTTAAAAGGATTTCATGATGCGCAAAGCGCTTGTAGCCTCATCACTGCTCGCCCTGTTGCTCGGCGGCTGCGCCAGCAACCCTGCCGACCGGGATGTGAGCGGCACCTGGATCAACCAGGTCGCCATCGATGCGGCAGCCAAGGGCGGCCCTTTGCGTGAAGCCTTGCAGAGCTTTGGCCCGAACCTCGAATGGGAGGTCAATACCAAGGCCTCGCAGGCACGCTACTACAACGGTTTTGAAGTAGCGGAAGGCAAGTTGCTGGGTGAAAAGTCCGGCGCCTGGAGTGTAGATTTCTACGGCAGCTCCGCCACCGAACTCAAGCGTAAAGGCAAGCAACTGTTGCAAGTGGCCAACGACAACGAGCCTGAACAGCTGTTCGCCCGCCCCAAAGAGCCCGCACCGGAAGGCGCGCCACTGGGCGCAAACTTCGAGCGTGCACTGTACGCCGCCTATATGGGCGGCGACTGGAAGATCCTGGACGGCTTCGGCAGCGGCGCCATCGTGCAATTCCAGGCTAACGGCAAGGTTGTCGGCCTGCCGAATGTCGATCAGTACTCGCTGTGCCTGGCGGGCGATTGCGCATCCATGAGCGGTGGCTACGACAGCATCTGGTTGCAACTGAACGGCCAAGGCAATCCGTGGATTTTTGTGCGCAAGGGTAAGCAACTGGAGATCTTCCAGGCGATCAATACCGCGCAGGCGGATGAGGTGCCTTCGTTTACGCCAGGGCCTCGCCAGTGGCTGCTGGAAAAGCAGTGATAAAAAAGGAGCCCTTGGGCTCCTTTTTCATTTAACGCTGGCCTTCGAGGATCGCCGCGTAGCCTTCCCGATAACTCGGATACGTCGGCGTCCAGCCCAACGCCTTGGCCCGGGCATTGCTGCATTGCTTGCTGCCAGCACGCCGCACACTCGCGTCATCAGCCCATTCGGTCACGCCCAGGTACTCACGCAACCAATCCACCACTTCAGCCAGCGGCGCCGGCGCATCGTCGACGCCGATGTAGACCTTGTCCAGCGAACCGCCCTTTTCCACATGCCGCAATAAAAACGCCAGCAAACCCGCCGCGTCTTCCGCGTGAATGCGGTTGCCATATAAAGGTGGGTCGATGGCCACGCGGTAGCCTTGGCGAACCTGGGTCAACAGCCATTCGCGGCCCGGCCCATAGATACCCGTCAGACGCACGATGCTCGCCGGAATACCGCTGTTGAGCGCAACTTGCTCAGCCTCGAGCATGACTTGCCCGGAATATCCCTTCGCTTGAGTCTCCGACGTTTCGTCGACCCACTCGCCATTCTGCTGCCCGTAGACGCTGCTGCTGGATACAAACAGCAGGTGTTTGGGCTCCTGGCCGTAGTCGCCCAGCCACTCCAGCACATGTTTCAGCCCTTCTACATAAGCGGCGCGATAGCCGGCTTCGTCGTGGTCTGTCGCAGCGGCGCAGTACACCAGGTAATCCACCCCGCCGATCGGCCAGGTGTCGGGGCAGTCCTTGTTGAACAGGTCCCCGGCGATGCCGATCACCCCGTCGGGCAGCCGCGAAATATCGCGGCGCAGGCCATGGACCTCCCATTCCGAGGCGAGCAACTGGCTGGCCAGCCGGCTCCCCACATCGCCACATCCGGCAATCACAACAGAAGGCGCAGACATCACAAAACTCCGTACTGAAAGGTCTAGGTTAGCCTTCGCAGATGACAGACGGCCAGAAAAAGCACAAATAAAGTTACTGTATTACTTCTGTTAACAAGAATTACTTGCAATAATAACCGCCCATTTGTCCTCGACCCTCTGGGTCTGGAAGGACGATCACTCATTTTTTCTCTCAGGTCCGGCCAGCATGACACGTAATACAACCCCCGCTTCGCCAACCAAGCTTCACAGCCCATCCCGCGCCTGGCGCGCGATTGCTGCGCTGCTGTTCAGCGTACTGCTGGCACCGACCGCCGCATTCGCTGATGCCTCCGCACCCGCTACCCCAGCTGCCGCTGAGCAAAACGCCGCGGCACCGGCCGCAGCGCCCGCCGCCACCGACCCCGCCCTGGCAGCTGACCCAGCCGCCGCCGACGACACCGGTGTGGTGCTGGAAGAAGACAACACCCTGGGCATGGCCCATGACCTGTCGCCGTGGGGCATGTACCAGAACGCTGACGTGGTGGTAAAAGCCGTGATGATCGGCCTGGCCATCGCCTCGATCATCACCTGGACCATCTGGATCGCCAAGGGCTTCGAGCTGCTGGGCGCCAAACGTCGTCTGCGCACTGAAATTGTCCACCTGAAAAAGGCCACCACCCTCAAGGAAGCCAGCGAAAGCGCGACCAAGAAGGGCACCCTGGCCAATACCCTGGTGCACGACGCGCTGGAAGAAATGCGCCTGTCCGCCAACACCCGCGAAAAAGAAGGTATCAAGGAACGTGTTGCCTTCCGCCTGGAGCGCCTGGTGGCGGCCTGCGGTCGTAACATGAGCAGCGGCACCGGCGTGCTGGCAACTATCGGTTCCACCGCGCCGTTCGTCGGCCTGTTCGGCACCGTGTGGGGCATCATGAACAGCTTCATCGGCATCGCCAAAACCCAGACCACCAACCTCGCCGTCGTTGCCCCCGGCATCGCCGAAGCCCTGCTGGCAACGGCCCTGGGCCTGGTTGCCGCAATTCCTGCGGTGGTGATCTACAACGTCTTCGCTCGTTCGATTGCCGGCTACAAGGCCCAGGTATCGGACGCGTCGGCAGAAGTCCTGCTGCTGGTCAGCCGTGACCTCGATCACCTGCCTACCGAGCGCAGCTCGCAACCGCACATGGTGAAAGTGGGGTAATCGGCCATGGGCCTGCATTTGAATCAAGGCGACGACGAACTCGTCGAGAACCACGAAATCAACGTCACGCCGTTTATCGACGTGATGCTGGTGCTGCTGATCATCTTCATGGTGGCGGCACCGTTGGCGACCGTGGACATCAAGGTCGACCTGCCCGCGTCCAGCGCCAAACCTGCGCCACGGCCAGAGAAACCGATCTTCCTCAGCGTCAAGGCGGACCAACGCCTGTTCCTGGGCGAAGAAGAAGTCAAAGCTGAAACCCTGGGTCCGGTGCTCGACGCCAAGACCCAAGGCAAGAAAGACACGACAATCTTCTTCCAGGCTGACAAGGGCGTGGACTACGGCGACCTGATGAGCGTGATGGATGCCCTGCGGGCAGCCGGCTACCTCAAGGTCGGCCTGGTCGGACTTGAGACGGCAGCCAAGAAATGATCACGACGCGCCACAAACTGACGCGTTATGGCACCAGCCTCGCCGTCGTACTGGGCGTGCATGCCGTCGCGATCGCTATCGCGCTTCATTGGTCCGCGCCGCGCACGGTGCAGCTGCCACCGGCTGCCATGGTCATCGACCTGGCACCGATGCCAGCCCCGCCGCCGCCAGCGCCGCCCAAGGTGGTAACGCCGCCGCAACCGCCTGCACCGGTGGAAGAGCTGCCCCTGCCGAAACTGGCCGAGGCGCCCAAGCCAACGATCCAGGTGCCCAAGCCGGTCAAGCCCAAGCCTAAACCGCAGCCGCCCAAGCCTGTGGAGAAGAAGATCGAGCCGCCCAAGGAGAAACCCTCCGAGGACCCGCCGAGCGACGCTCCGCCGACCCAGGCACCGGCTGAAAAATCGGCCCAGCCTGTTCCAGGCCCGTCTCCGCAGCAGATCGCAGCGAAGGCTTCCTGGGAAGGCACCCTGCTGGCGCACCTGCAGAAGTACAAGAAGTACCCGCCAGGCGCCCAGGCCCGTGGCAAGGAAGGCTTGAACCGCCTGAAGTTCGTGGTCGATGCCGAAGGCAACGTGCTGTCCTACGAGTTGGTGGGCCGCTCCGGCAACGCCGACCTGGACCGCGCCACGCTGGACATGATCCGTCGTGCCCAGCCGCTGCCCAAGCCGCCGGCAGACATGCTCAAAGGCGGCAGCATCGAGATCGTTGCACCGTTCGTGTACAACATCGAGAAGCGTCGTCGCTGAAAATGAAGGTGGTGAGGGGCAATCCTCACCACCTTCAGCAAAATCTGCGTAACTCCCCGCTCAATCCCCAGCAAAGTTCTGATAACGTGCGTCTATCGAT
Source organism: Pseudomonas sp. IPO3749 (assembly GCF_013386605.1). Classification (NCBI taxonomy): domain Bacteria; kingdom Pseudomonadati; phylum Pseudomonadota; class Gammaproteobacteria; order Pseudomonadales; family Pseudomonadaceae; genus Pseudomonas; species Pseudomonas sp. IPO3749. The sequence goes on from NZ_JACARN010000010.1 coordinate 70,900, forward strand.
TGCAGCCGGTATGCTTGGCCCGCAACCTCATGGACGCCCGCTATGACTCTTACAGAATTACGCTACATCGTTACCCTCGCCCAAGAGCAGCACTTCGGCCACGCGGCCGAGCGTTGCCATGTCAGCCAGCCGACGCTGTCGGTGGGCGTGAAAAAGCTTGAAGACGAACTCGGTGTGCTGATTTTCGAGCGCAGCAAGAGCGCCGTGCGCCTGACGCCTGTGGGCGAAGGCATTGTGGCCCAGGCCCAGAAGGTGCTGGAGCAAGCGCAGAGCATTCGCGAACTGGCCCAGGCCGGCAAGAACCAGCTGACTGCACCGCTCAAAGTCGGCGCCATCTACACCGTCGGCCCTTACCTGTTCCCGCATCTGATCCCGCAACTGCACCGCGTCGCGCCGCAGATGCCGCTGTATATCGAAGAAAACTTCACCCACGTGCTGCGCGACAAACTGCGCAACGGCGAGCTGGACGCGATCATCATCGCTCTGCCATTCAATGAAGCGGACGTATTGACGCTGCCGCTGTACGACGAGCCGTTCTACGTCTTGATGCCCGCTTCCCACCCGTGGACGCAAAAAGACACCATCGACGCCGGCCTGCTCAACGACAAGAGCCTGCTGCTGCTGGGCGAAGGCCACTGCTTCCGCGACCAGGTATTGGAAGCCTGCCCGACCCTGACCAAGGGCAACGACGGCGCCAAGCACACCACCGTGGAATCCAGCTCCCTGGAAACCATCCGGCACATGGTCGCGTCCGGCCTGGGTATTTCGATCCTGCCGCTGTCGGCAGTGGACAGCCATCACTACGCCCCTGGCGTGATCGAAGTGCGCCCACTGACGCCGCCGGTGCCGTTCCGCACCGTGGCGATCGCCTGGCGCGCCAGCTTCCCACGGCCAAAAGCGATTGAGATCCTCGCCGATTCGATCCGCCTGTGCTCGGTGGCCAAGCCGACGGCTGTGAGCTAAGCAACGGTATGACTGAGCTGTCGCAGGTGTCGGTGACGGCACTCAAGGGTGTCGGTGAAGCCATGGCCGAGAAGTTGGCCAAGGTCGGCCTGGAAAACCTCCAGGACGTGTTGTTCCACCTGCCCCTGCGCTATCAGGACCGCACCCGCGTCGTGCCCATCGGCCAATTGCGCCCTGGGCAGGATGCGGTGGTCGAAGGCACAGTGAGCGGTGCCGATGTGGTGATGGGCAAGCGCCGCAGCCTTGTGGTGCGCCTGCAGGACGGCACCGGTGGCCTGAGCCTGCGCTTCTACCATTTCAGCAACGCGCAGAAGGAAGGGCTCAAGCGCGGCACCCGCGTGCGCTGCTACGGCGAAGCGCGGCCTGGTGCCTCAGGCCTGGAAATCTACCACCCGGAATACCGCGCCATCACCGGCGACGAGCCGCCGCCAGTCGACACGACGCTCACTCCGATTTACCCGCTCACCGAAGGCCTGACCCAACAACGCCTGCGCCAGTTGTGCATGCAGACGCTGACGATGCTCGGCCCGAAAAGCCTGCCCGACTGGCTGCCGCTGGAGCTGGCCCGCGACTACCAACTGGCGTCGCTGGACGACGCGATTCGCTACTTGCATCACCCGCCTGCCGATGCCGATGTCGACGAGCTGGCTCTCGGTCATCACTGGGCCCAGCATCGCCTGGCTTTCGAAGAACTCTTGACCCACCAACTGTCCCAGCAACGCCTGCGCGAGAGCATGCGCTCCCTGCGCGCGCCGGCCATGCCCAAGGCCACGCGTTTGCCTGCGCAGTACCTGGCCAACCTCGGCTTTGCGCCGACCGGTGCCCAACAGCGCGTCGGTAATGAAATCGCCTACGACCTCAGTCAGAAAGAGCCGATGCTACGGCTGATCCAGGGCGACGTAGGCGCGGGCAAGACCGTGGTCGCCGCCCTCGCCGCCCTGCAAGCGCTGGAAGCCGGTTACCAGGTGGCGTTGATGGCGCCCACCGAGATTCTTGCCGAGCAGCACTTCATCACCTTCAAGCGCTGGCTTGAACCACTGGGCCTGGAAGTGGCGTGGTTGGCCGGAAAGCTCAAGGGCAAGGTACGCGCAGCGGCACTCGAACAGATTGCCGGCGGCGCTCCCATGGTAGTGGGCACCCACGCGCTGTTCCAAGATGAAGTGCAATTCAAGAATTTGGCGCTGGTGATCATCGACGAGCAACACCGCTTCGGCGTGCAACAACGCCTGGCCCTGCGCCAGAAAGGCGTGGGCGGACGCATGAACCCACACCAGTTGATCATGACCGCCACGCCGATCCCACGCACCCTGGCGATGAGCGCCTACGCCGACCTCGACACCTCGATCCTTGACGAACTACCGCCCGGCCGGACGCCGGTCAATACCGTGCTGGTCACCGACACCCGGCGTGTCGAAGTGATTGAGCGTGTGCGCGGCGCCTGCGCCGAAGGGCGCCAGGCGTACTGGGTGTGCACGCTGATTGAAGAGTCCGAAGAGCTGACGTGCCAGGCGGCCGAAACCACCTTTGAGGACCTCACCAGCGCCTTGGGCGAGCTCAAGGTCGGCTTGATCCATGGCCGCATGAAGCCCGCTGAAAAAGCCGCCGTGATGGCCGAATTCAAAGCCGGCAACCTGCAACTGTTGGTGGCAACCACGGTGATCGAGGTCGGCGTGGACGTACCCAACGCCAGCCTGATGATCATCGAGAACCCCGAGCGCCTGGGCCTGGCGCAACTGCACCAGTTGCGCGGCCGGGTTGGCCGGGGCAGCGCAGCCAGCCATTGTGTGCTGCTCTACCATCCGCCGCTGTCGCAGATCGGACGCCAACGTCTGGGCATCATGCGCGAAACCAACGACGGGTTTGTCATCGCCGAAAAAGACCTGGAGCTGCGTGGCCCCGGTGAAATGCTCGGCACGCGCCAGACCGGCCTGCTGCAATTCAAGGTCGCCGACCTGATGCGCGACGCTGACCTGCTGCCGGCCGTGCGGGATGCGGCGCAAGCGTTGCTCGAACGTTGGCCGGATCATGTCAGCCCTTTGCTGGATCGATGGCTACGCCATGGGCAGCAATACGGCCAAGTGTGACGCCTGACTCACTTAGTCGACCAACAGTTGTATCAAGCTGGTTATACTTCGTGGACTGTAAGAAATTGGATCAGGCCATGTCAGAAGTTGCCCTCGCCACAGCCCCACTGACCGCCCCGCCGGTCATTCGGGCTCTGCTCGCAAAACTCGCCATCCCCTACACGGAAGTCACCGACCTACCGGGCCTGAATCCTGCACGAAAGGTCCAGGCCGTGCTGCTGGAAGACGCGGTGGGCGCACTGATGGTGCTGTTCCCGCAGAACCAGTTGCTCGACCTCAACCGCCTCGCCGAGCTCACCGGTCGACGCCTCACGGCGGTGTCGCCAGATCGCGTCGAACGCATGCTGGGCAAGCACGAACTCAGCCTGCTGCCGGGCCTGCCGCCCCTCACCAGTTCCCCATGCTTGTACGAAGGCAGCCTGCTCAACGAGCCGAGCCTGCTGGTGCATTCGGGTGAAGCCGGGTTGCTGCTGGAAATACCGACCGACGCCTTCAAGACGATGCTCACCAAGGCCAGCGCCGGCCACTTCGGCGAGCCGTTGAGCAACATCCGCCCCAACCTCGACCGCCCCAATGATGACCGCGAGGAAATCACCCAGGCGATGCAGGCGTTCACCGCCCGCCGCATCCAGCAACGCCTGGAAGCGACCATCGAGATTCCACCGCTGGCCGACACGGCGCAGAAGATCATCAAGCTGCGTGTCGACCCCAACGCCACCATCGACGACATCACCGGCGTTGTGGAAACCGATCCCGCCCTGGCTGCGCAAGTCGTGAGCTGGGCGGCATCGCCCTACTACGCATCGCCAGGCAAGATCCGCTCCGTGGAAGACGCCATCGTGCGCGTGCTGGGCTTCGATCTGGTGATCAACCTGGCGCTGGGCCTGGCCCTGGGCAAGACCTTGAGCCTGCCCAAGGACCACCCGCACCAGTCCACGCCGTACTGGCACCAGTCGATCTACACCGCCGCCGTGATCGAAGGCCTGACCCGCGCCATGCCGCGCGCCCAGCGCCCGGAAGCCGGCCTGACTTATCTGGCCGGTCTGCTGCACAACTTCGGTTACCTGCTGCTGGCCCACGTGTTCCCGCCGCACTTCTCGCTGATCTGCCGTCACCTGGAGGTCAACCCGCACCTGTGCCACAGCTATGTCGAGCAACACTTGCTGGGTATCAGCCGCGAGCAGATCGGTGCGTGGCTGATGCGCTACTGGGACATGCCGGATGAGTTGTCCACTGCGCTGCGCTTCCAGCATGATCCGACCTACGATGGTCAGTACGCGGAGTATCCGAACCTGGTGTGCCTGGCGGTGCGCTTGTTGCGCAGCCGTGGGATTGGCTCCGGGCCGGATGAGGCGATTCCGGATGCGCTGCTTGAGCGCCTGGGGCTGACGCGGGACAAGGCTGAGGAAGTGGTGGGCAAAGTGCTGGATGCCGAGGTGTTGTTGCGTGAGCTGGCCTCGCAGTTCAGCCAAGGCTGAATCTTTAGTCTGTTAGCCCGCTATCGCAGGCAAGCCACCTCCCACACTTGACCGAGTTCCAACGTTGGAATGCCGTCTAGTGTGGGAGCTGGCTTGCCTGCGATGAACCTACCTCGGTCTACCTGAAAAACCTTACTTCTTTTTCTTCGGCTTCAAATACTTGGTCAACCCCTGGAACCAGATCACCAGCGCCGGGTTGCCCTTGATCTGGATCGACTTGTCCTGAATCCCCGTCATGAATGCCAGTTGCTTGTTCTTCGCCTGCATCGTGGCGAAGCCGTAGGCGGCATCTTTGAAGGCGATGGCGAACGCCGGCGACGGGTGAACACCCGAGCGGCTGGTGATGCGCTGGTCTTTGACGATGAAGTGACGGGCAACCTTGCCGTCGAGGGTCTGCAACTGGAACGCCAGGTCTTTATCGCCCAACTGTTGCTGGAAGGCAGGATTGGTGCGGCTGGCTTTGCCCATCATCAGGCCCAGCACCCACAGGAGAAGACGAAATTTCATGCACACGGCCTCGGTGTATTTATTGAGTGGCCGCAGCAGTTTAACGATTTGCAAAAAGAACGCCACCGATCTTGCGCATTAGCGGAAGATCGGCTGGCGTTTGACGCTTATAGCAGCATGTTGCTTAAACGTTCGGGCAAGGCACTGGCGCCCAGTCGGCCAGGTTAGGATCGCGGCAGGTGCCTTCGATCTGCGCCTTACCGGCGCTGGCAACCTGCTTGCTTTCAGCTTGCTTGGCCTGCACGGTCTGGATGCTCTTCTCGGTGGTCACCGCTTCTTTCGGCACAACCGGCAGGTCCTTCTTCTTCGCGACTTTCACCGGTTTCTTACCTTTGGCTGGCGCAACCACTGGTGCGGTGTCCGCTTGGGCCACGGTCACCACGTCGTTACGCTGCACACCCACTTGCTGCAGGTCTTTTTCATAGGCCTGGGTGTAGTTGTTCAGGTCTTCGCTGGCTTTGCCGTTGACCGCGACGATCAGGTCATTGGATTCCTTCAGGCCGGACACGATTTCCGCCAGGCGCTTGCGGCCTTCGGTGTCGTTGACGGTCTTGGCCTTGCGGTCAGCCACCAGCTTGGTGAATGCGCTCTGGTAGCACTGCTGCGACGCTTTGGCGTAGGCGGTGCTGCGGTCGATGTCCGACGCGCTTTTGTTGAAGTCGGTGGAGTAAGAGGCGATGCGCTGGTTGTCATCGCTGATCTGCTTCTGACGCTCGGTGTAGTAACCCGCCGCGCCGCCGGCCAATGCGCCGCCCGCAGCACCGATGGCCGCGTTACGGCCACGCTTGTCGGAGTCGCCGGTCAGCGCGCCCAGCAGGGCACCGCCAGCAGCGCCGATGGCCGCGCCGGTCACGACCGACTTGGTCATGTCCGAATCGGTCGCGCGCAGGTGCTGCACCGGCTCGTAGCAGTTCGGGTAGTACTCGACCTTGGTGCTCGACGCGACCTTGGAGGCCGGCGACGTGGCGCAACCGGTCAACACAGTGCTGAAACCGGCCGCGATCAGCAGCAAGTGACGCTTGGAAACCGCCTTACGGGAAAAAAGCATAGGTGTGTTCTCGTTTAAGTTTGACTTGCCCAGCACGGCCCACCGCCGCCTGAGTCCCTTCCAAGCTCGCCATACAGCCAGCGCTCATCGCTGACCGCTCGCTGCGAGCAATTCCTTCAAGATCGTTGCCGGGTCGGCCCGCTGTTGCTTGCGGTAGTTGCCGACATGGCGAACGAACAGTGTTGCGCGCGTCACCAGGCTCTTGCCGAGCACTGGCTTGCGATCCAACTCTTCCTTGATCCGTTGAAACTGCGCCTGGATCACCGCATCGGTGTAACGCGTGCCGGTGGCCAGGTTGTCGATATAGATCGCCACCGCGCCATCGAGGGCGCTACGACCATTGGCAATCGCCATGTCGAACAGCTGCGCGCTGGCCTCGTCCTTGTTGTCCAGGGACTGTTGGCGGCTCTTCTGCAGGTTGGCCAGGCGGATGTTGTAGTTGGCGATGGTCTCGGCCACCAACGCGGCCGACTGGATCAGGTTGCCCGCCGCCTCTTCGCGTTGCTGGGCGATCAGCGAGACGTTGCGCTTGAGCTCTTCGTTGACCAGCCCCAGCTCGGCTTGCAGCTTGGGGTCGACGCTGGCGGCGATGATGCTGTCCAGGCGTTTGGTCGGGTCCTGGGCGTCGTCGATGGCGTCAGTCAGTGAGGCCAGGCGGCCTTCTTTCTGCCACTGGGCGAACAGCTCCTTGTAGCGCGAGCGCGGCGCCGACAAGGCGCCGATCGCCACGCGAAAACCCGTGGTTTCGTTGCTTTGCTCGGTGCCGTCGGCGGCGAACAGCGGGTACTCGCGGCGCATGCCGGTGAACAGCGTGCTCTCGCCTTCCAGGTAGTTGCCACCCTTGACCACAAAGCCGCCGTAGGTGCCCTGACGACGCCCGGCGTGCACCAGCTGGAAGGATTCCTGGACCATCTCTGCGGCGTTGCCGATCACGTCGAACAGACCGATCGGGTTGGGCAATTTGGTGCCGATGGGCATCAGGCGCGCGGCCTGGCCGGTGCCGCCGGCGACCTGGTTGAACACGGCGTAATCGCCGAGCGGGCCGTCGCTGTCACTGCCTTCGACGCGGCGGGGGAACAGGCGCCCTTCCAGGTCTTGGCGACTCACGGCATGGCCACCGCGCGCGGCGAACTCCCACTCCACTTCAGTGGGCAGGCGCACAAAACCGAGGCCGCCGTCATCCGCCGAAGAGCCACGACCACTGACCGGCAGCAAGTCGCGGTGGTATTTCATCAACCAGGCGCTGTACACCGCCGAGAAACGCTCGGCCTCAAAACGCGACAGCTTCACCTTGGGCAAGCGCCCGGCCATGCCGGTAGGCGCGTCACACGCCGGCGCCGGTTCGCCGTTGGCCAGGGACTGCGCCTGGGACATTACCTGGGCGTACTGGCGTGCCGTCACTTCGTACTTGCCGATGAAGTACAGCATCGGCTTGAGCGGGGTCTTGGCGTCGGTCTTCGGCATCAAGGGTGCGATGATTTTGTTCCAGTCTTTGGGCAGGTCCTTGAGGGTGAACTGGCCATTGATGAAGTCGCGGCGGTAGCCGGAAATGAATGACTGCTGATAGCCCGCCTCGCCTTCGGCAAAGGGGTAGCCGAGGCTGATCTCGCGGTCATCCAGGGTGCCCTGGGCCAGCACGTAGGCATAGCGGAACACCATGTTGCCTTCGCACGGCAGCGGCAGGCTGACGTCGCCTTCCAGCGGCTTGGGGTTATCGAGTTTGTCACTCGCTTCATCGGCCCAGGCCATGGAGGCCAAGGTCAGCGCCACACAGGCGCCCAGTAACTTATACATCTCTGATTCCTTCAGAAGCCTGGATCCGCGCCACTCGCCAACCGCCACAGGCCGCCGCCACGGCGCTGACGCCCATGACTGCAACCAGGGCCAGGCCGTAATGACGCGCCAACAGGTGGCTGGCGTGTTCGCCCGGCACCTGCACGAATAACTGATTCAACGCCGCCTCGGCCAAGCCATACAGACCAGCACTGAGCACGGCGGCGAAGCCTGCGCTGTACAGCGCCTGCACCACCACAAACAGCAACAGCCCACCGGTGGAAAAACCCAACAGGCGCAACACCGACAATTCCCGACGCTTGCGCGCCACGGCGGCCAACGCCCCAGCGAAGATCGCCGCAAACCCTCCCGCCAACGCCAACCCGCAGATCACCCAGAACACGATTGACAGGTTGCGGCTCAACGACTGCACCTGCGCGATGGTCTGCGCCTGGGTCGACACCAGCAGGTTCTGCCCGGCGAAAAACACCCGCAAAGGTTCTACGTCGGTGAGGCTGCGCGCATACAGGCGAAATGCCGGGTACACGCGTTGTTCACTCACACCGACCGCTTCACCCTCCCAGCCCAAGGCCGGTACTGCGCGGCCATCACGGTAATCTTCTGCGGCTTCCAGCAATTTCAAATCGGCAAACAAACCGTCACGGGCAAAAGCTTCCAGCGGCAATACCGCCAGCACCTGCAAGCGCGTGCGCTGGGCCTCGAAGCGCCCTGCTACTTGCCGCGCAAAACGGGTCTCCAGCCAATCCCCCGGCCGTGCCGCCAGCTTCTCGGCGGCGGTGTGGCTCAGCACGATCTGGTCCAGGCCCTTGGGCACCGGCAGACCCACCAGCAAGGGATCACCCGAAGCGCTCGGCAGCATTTCCAGGGCCAAGGCGCCCACCTGCGCGGTCGCCGCAATCTGTCGCGTGCGCGGCAGTGCAAACGCCACATCGCTGCGCTGGCCGAGTTGCTCGATAAAGGCGCTGCTGAATCGACCACCGCCCAGCGGAATAATTTCACGGGTGGCGGGGTCGGTCTGTAAACGTTCGGTCAAACTGCTAACCAGTCCAAATTTCAGGCCGAATAACACCAGCAACGGTGCAATGACCGCGACCAGCGCCAGCACCGAACAGGCCGACAGCCAGGCATCGTTGCGATAGTCCTGCCAGGCCAGCGACGCCACCAGACCCATGCGCATCAGCACACCTCCCCGAGGGTCGCGGTGACGCCGCCGTCGGTGTCGCGACGGCAACTGATACGCCGCACCTGCAAGCCACTGGCGCGGGCCAGGGGTTCGTCATGGGTGGCGATCACACAGGCGGCACGGTGTTCGCGCGCCTGGGCCAGCAGCGCCTGCATCACGCGCTCGGCGTTCAAGGGGTCGAGGGACGCCGTCGGTTCATCCGCCAGCACCAGTTGCGGCGCATGAGCCAGGGCGCGGGCACAGCTGACACGCTGGCGTTGACCCACCGAGAGCGCTGCCGGTTTCTTGGCCAACTGGTCGCTGATCTCCAACTGCTCGGCCAGGCGCGCCACGCTGCCGTCGTCCTTCAAGCCCAACAGTTGCCGGGACAGGGCGATATTGCCGCGCACATCGAGAAACCCCAGCAAGCCGCCGGTTTGCAGCACATACCCCAGGTGCTGGCTACGCAGCGCGGCCAGCGTGGATTGCTGATCGGTGCGCCACAACCCGGCAATGTCCTGCTGATGAAATTCAAACTGCCCGACCTGATCCGGCGCCAATACCAACGCCAGCAGATCCAACAAGGTGCTCTTGCCGCTACCGCTGGGCCCGACAATCGCCAATTGCTCACCCGCACGCAGCGTCAGCGCCGGAATCACCAGGCTGTAGCGCTGGCTGCCGACGCCCCGGCTCTTGTGCACCGCGTTCAGGTTCAGCATCACGGCAAGGTCGACAACGGCACGCGGTACAACGCATCGCCCGGCTCGGCATCGCCGAAGCGGACCCAGTTGGCCAGGTCATTGTGGAAGGTTTCGTAGAGGCGGATCTTCGAGTCCAGCTCGTCGATAAAGTCTTCCTGCTCGGCCACGCTCAACGACAACCACAGGTCCTGGGTCATGTTCAGCGACTTGCTGCGGTACGGCAGGCCTTCCAGGTATTCACCCAAGATGCCGCCGTCGGCCAGGTTGCCGCCCTTGCGCAGGGCCTGTGGGTCGCGGCTCATATAGGCGGAGGCGCTGGCGATTTCCTGGAAGAAGTCTTTCGGTGAGGTCTGGGTCTTGCGCGCTGCATCGACGATCAGTTTCAGCGACTGCTGCAGGTCGTTGAGCTGCAACTTGGTCAGCATCACGCACACCTGGAACGCCGGCAGTGCCGGGTTGGTCAGGTCACGGTCGGCGGTCCAGGCGCTGACCAGTTGTGGCGCCTGGCTCGCGGTTTTACGCCCGAGGAAATCCATGTGCATGGCATAACCGACGGCAGCGGACTTATCCGCCAGGCTCGGCGCGCTGCTCAGCAACGGCACCGGCTGTGGCGTGTTGCTGCGCACTTGATGCACGAGGTTGGCGAATACCGTGCCGATCTCATCCACACGTTCACCGAGTTTGCGCACATCGCCGCCGGGCACCGCCGTGTACAGGTCACCGATCTGCGGGTTGGCGTCAGCGGTGAGGATGCGGTACTGGCTCTCGGCACCGGCATGGGTTTTCTTGCCGGCGTCGGTGCGCAAGTGCAGGGCGTAGATCTTGATCTGCTTGCCCAGCGCGGCCTGGCGTACCTCGGCTTCGTTCATCTGGGTGGCAGCGAACGGATCGTTCTTGCGCAGCGCGCCGGCATCGGTGACCAGCAGGATGATGCGCCCGCCATAGCCCGACCAATCCATGCCGTCCACCGCCTGCATCACCCCGGCGAACGCATCTTCGTTGAACGAATGGCTGGACACGGTGGACGCCTTGACCTGCCGCGCCATGTCGAGGAAACGTTGCGGGTCGCGGCCCTGGTCGAGGGTGATCAAGGTCTTGGCGACGTATTCCAGGCCAGGGGTTTTCTTGATGCTGCTGCGAAAGCCGACCATGCCGAAGCTCACGCTGTCCAACTCGCCGCGTTCGCCGATGCGGGTTTGCAGTTCGTGCACCACGTCGCGGATCTGGTCGATGTAGGGCTGCATGGAAACGGTGGTATCCACCACCAGCACAACCGCCGTGCGAAAGGCGTCGGCGTTGGCCTTGATCACCGGCGTCGAGGGCTTGGCGGCCGCGCTGATGCCGGGGTCGATGGAGGCCACATTGAGCAACTGCACTGGCTGGCCGTTTTCGTCGAAGGTCTCTTTGGAATCGAAGATCGGCAGCAGGTAGAACTGGTTTTGCGGCACCGCACTGGCGGTTGGTTCCAGGGCCAGGATCTGGCTGTTGTCTTCACTGTTTTTCTGCGCCTTGGCCAGTACGCCTTTGGCGGCGGTCGGGTCAGCCAGCAGTTTTTCCACTTCAGCGGATTGGCGCAGGAACATCACCGGCGCCCGACCCGAACGCTCGGTGAACTTCAAGACCAGGCTCTGCTTCCAGTCGCTGACCTGGGACGCAGGCAACCAGCCGTCGCTGCGACCATCGGTGGCGGCGCCGACGCGTACCCATGGGCTGCCTTCGATATCCTTGCGTTGGTAGACGTAGAGCACGGAAAACGCCGGCAAGGCCTTGCCCGGCGCACTGCCGGCGTCCGTTGAAAGCTTGGCGCCAGGTTTGCTGAGGACGCGCTGGAACAGGGTTTTCTTGCCCGCCATCAGCAACGGACGCTGGCCGCCATCCACTTCTGCCACAGCCGGCGCCACTGGCGGCACAACCACCGCAGCCGGGGGTTTGACCACAGGTTCATCGCTGCCGCTCAACCACCAATAACTCGCACCACCAATGGCCAACGCAACCGCCACCGCAACCGCGGCCAGTGCCAACACCGGCCCACGGCGCTGCTCGCTGTGCTGGGACGGCGGCACCACCGGTTGGCGCACCGGCTGGGGTTTCTCGGTGGGGATCTCGATGGATTCCGGGGTGATGCCGGCCAGATCAAAATTCATGGGGATCGGCAACGGCCGCACCAAGGTAGCCTCTGGCGATTCCGACGGCAGGTTATCCAACGCCCGCAACAACGCCGCCGCATCCGCGAAACGCTCCGCCGGATCCTTGGCCAACAGCTTGCGCAGCACCTCCTGATACCGGCCGTGGTGCACCGGCAATTCGGGCAATGGTTCAGTCAGGTGCGCGAGCGCCGTGGAGAGCGCATCGGTGCCGGTATAAGGCAGCTTGCCGACGAGAATCTCGTACAGCACCACGCCCAGCGCGTACAAGTCGGCGCGACCATCAATCTCCTGGCCCCGCGCCTGCTCCGGGCTCATGTAGCTCGGCGTGCCCACGGCAAACCCGGCCTGGGTGAACTGGGTGCGATCATCCAGGGACTTGGCGATACCGAAATCCGACAGCACCGCCGTGCCGTCGGCGCGGAACAGAATGTTCGCCGGTTTCACATCGCGGTGCACCAGGCCCTGGGCATGGGCATAGCCCAGCGCCGAGGCGATCTGGCGAATCAGCGTCACGCCCTGCTCCGGCGTCATGCCGGCGGCGATGCGCTCCTTGAGCGTGCCGTTGGGCAGGTATTCCATGGCCATGTAATACAACTCACCGACATTGCCGATGTCATGGATGGTCACCGTGTGCGGATGCGACAAGCGCGCCAGGGTCTTGCCCTCACGCAGGAAGCGTTCGCAGAAGCTCGGGTCAGCCGCCAATGCCGCCGCCATCACCTTCAACGCCACCTTGCGCTCCAGGGAACGCTGGGTCGCCAGGTACACGCTGGCCATGGCGCCTTCACCGATCTCGCCCTCGATGTCATAACCGGGAATGACGATGTTCATGCCGATACCTTCACAACGATGGCGGTGATGTTGTCCGGCGCACCCCGGTTGAGCCCCAGGTGCACCAGGCTGCGCACGATTTCATCCGGCGTGTCGTGGCCGAGGACTTCGCGGATCTCATGGTCTTCGACGGTCTTGTTCAGGCCGTCGCTGCACAGCAAGTAGCTGTCACCGGGAGCGATCAGCAGGTCGACCACCGCCAGTTCCAGGTGCGCTTCCACGCCGATCGCACGGGTGACGATATTGGCGCGTGGATGGGTGCGAGCGTCGGCTTCGCTGAGCAGGCCGCTGTCTTGCAGGTCTTGCACGTAGCTGTGGTCGCGGGAGATGCCTTCGAGCACACCGTCGCGCAGGCGGTACAAGCGGCTGTCGCCAGCCCACAGGCAAACCCCGCGCAGGCCACGGGCGGCCAACAGCACCACGGTGCTGCCCATCATGGTCACGCCACGGTGGGCGGTTTCTTCGCGCACGGCGGCGTTGATGCGCAGCAGGTCGTTGCGCAGCGCCGCCGTGTACTCATCCAGGGAGCGGCCCACCGGCACGCTGCGCAGGCTGTCGACGATCAGGCTGCTCACATAGTCCCCCGCCGCATGCCCGCCCATGCCGTCGGCCACCACCCACAGGCGGTTTTCCGGCAGGTCCAGGCAGGCGTCTTCGTTGACCTGGCGCACCATGCCCACATGGCTTTTGCTCGCGGATTTGTACGTCGACCCCATCTACACCACACCTTCTTGTCCGAGCAAAAACTGCGCAAAATCGCCAGCGGCAGGCAGGCCCTGACACCGCAACAAACCAGGGGAAATCGTCTGCGAACCACGGCCCCACCACAGGCTCGCGCCTTCGCAGGCCTGTTCGGCCAGGGCGGTCAGACGCCCCTGAGGCACGGTGGTAGCCACCCGTTGCAGGCCGGCGAAACGGCAGCCCACGGTACGCGGTTCGCTCGCCGGGAAACCCAGGCCATCGAGGCCTTCATTGAAGCCTTCGAAGGTAGCACCGGCATCCAGGGTGCTGAGCAGCAACGCTTCGGCCTGCTCGAACCAGGTGTTCGGCCCGCCGACCAGGGACGCGGGATTGGTGTCGTGATCGAGCAACGTCACCACCGCCAGCGGGAAATAACGCCCGACCCGGTCGATGCTTGGCATCACCACACCCGCCGCCGCGTCCGGCCCGCACACACCCGGCGCCAGCACAAAGCGCCACAACGGGCTGACCAGGTAGGTGTTGAGCCAATCGCCGCCGAGGCTGTTCTGACTGGCAAGCAGACCCGCCGCCAACCAGCTGTCCCACGGACCGATGAAACTCTGGGGCAACGCGCGGCTGACGAAGTCGCCACGGCTGGCCAACTTGCCGTAGAAACCCAAGGTCGTCATAGCCGCTCCGGCAGGCTGAAACCACTGAGTACGCGGCTCTTGAACGGGTTGAACGCGCTGTTGGCGCGCAACTCGTAGGCGATGCTCGCACCGTCCACGCGCAGGCGCAGGTTGAAACGGTCCGGCGAGTTTCCGGCGGTGAGGTCCGATTGCTCAAGCAGGCGGAACCAGGCCCACGGCCCGTCCAGGGTCACGCCGGAACGGCCACTGGCGGCGGGCGGCATGATGGAGATGCGCACCACGCCAATGCTGCCGGGGTTTGGCCATTGCATCGCCACTGGGCGGCTGGGGCCGTGGTCGTAGCTCAGTTGCTGACCGTCCAGGTCCAGCAGGAACTGGGTGATGGTCGGGTCCATCGACACCGGTTTGAGTTCGAAACGCACGATGGGCTGGGTGCCACCCGAGCGGAAGAACGCATCGCGGATCGTCGCTGCGCGCTGGAAGGTTTGCAGCACGCCCGGAGCAATGCCGAGCTTCTGCGCCGCGCCCGGCTGCCAGCGCCAGGTCTGCGCGGAGGTGTCTACGTAAGGCTGCAGGTATTTGCGGAAGTAGTTGTCCATCACCCCGCCCACGCCGAAGAACTGGCCGAAGTCATCCAGGGTCGCGTCCCGCGCACTGCCCGGCGACATCGGGTAGCGGCCGGCCAGGGACTGGCGATACACGTTGACCACTTCGCTGGCCCAGGCCGCGTTCAGTTGATTGCGCACCCCGCCCATCATGCTGTTGGTGGTGGAATTGACCACCGACTTGACCATGCCCTGCACCAGCGGCGGCTGGCGTTCGGCATTCAGGCTGACCCGCGTGGCCGCAGCGGCCGCCTGGTTCTTCGCCTCACCGAGCAAGGCATCACCGCTGGCGCCGACCATGGCGCTGACCTGCACATACAGCGCATTCATGTCGGTGAGCAGGCCATCGATGGCCGCTGGCTCGCCTTCATGCTTGCTGACGATGCTGTTGAGTTCGGCAAAGTGTGCGGTCACCGGATCATCCGCAGCAGCAGGTGCATTGGCGGTCGGTTGTTCCTGGCCAAGCAGGCTGCCCAGGCGCTCCTTGAGCTTGTCGACGCCCCCTTCCACCGGCACGCCTTTAGCGGCCAATTGGCGCTCTTCGGCTTGCAGGTCGGTCTCCTTGGCCACCGCCACCAGCAGTTTTTTCAGCGGAGAAGTCGGGCCGGATATCACCCGTAACACGTCGGCCGCCTGGGCCACGCTGGTGATCGGCACAAAGTCGATGTCCGCCAGCAAGGCGTCCCACTGGCGCTGGTAGTCCTGGAAATACAGGCGACGTACGTCGGCGGCCAGGCTCACCACATTCTGCTGGTCGGCCTGTTCATGGCCCAGCACCCATTGCTCTTCGGCCAGGGTGCCGGTCTGGTTCAGGCTGCTCAGCAAAAACGCCTGGCGATAACCCTTGGCGGTGAAGAACCCACTCAACGGCTCGCCCAGCGGCTTGCCACTTTTGCGGCTGAACACCAGCGCCGCATCACGGCCGGCGGCTTCGTTGAGGCGGAAATCCGGGATGCCTTCAGGCAGTTTCTGGCGCTTGACCCGGTCATACACGCGCTGGGCCACCGGCAACTGTTGCAGCTGACGACGCAGGTCATCGATCAGTCGCGGATCCAGGCGCGCATTGGGCGGATGGCGTTCGAACAACGACTGCAAGTGCCCGGCCAGTGCCTGGCGTTGATCGGCCGGCAGGTCGCGCGGCAGGTTGCGGTCCCAGTCGAGGGCGATCCAGGCCTTGATGAAGTCCGGGTCGTAATGCTCGGCATCGGCGAGCATCAGGTAGGCTTTGAGGCCTTCGTAGAGGAAGTCGGAGTTGCCGCCGCCGTGCAGTTGTTCTTCGATGCGCGTCACCAGGCGTGGCGCGAACACGGCGATCAACAGCTTGCGGTAGACGCTGGCGGACTCGGCTTCAAGCATGTCGCCCTGGTACAAGCCCAGGCCTTCGGACCAGCTCGGCGAGTCGCCGGCCAGGTTCTTCACAGCGTTAAGCAATGGCAATACCGCGAGAATGTCACGCTGCGCCGGGCTCAGGTTCTGCACGGTCTGGCCCAGCGGCGCGACCTTCTGGTCGACCTGAGCGATATACGCCTGGTTGGCGCGGTAACTCACCCACCACAAACCGCTGACCACCACGACAGTCGCCACGGTGGCGGCCAGCACGCCGCGTGCAATCCACTTGCGTCGGCGCTCGACCTTGGGGTTCACCCCAACCAAGCCGCGCTCGGCAAACGCCACGGCGGTGAAGAGTTTTTCGATGAAGTAACTGCGGCCCGTGCCGCTCTGGCGCGCCAGGTGCTGGCGGTCCAGGTTCATGCTCTGGGCCATTGCGCCGATCAGGCGGTCGATCGGGCTGCCTTCCTGGGTGCCGCTGGTGAAATACACACCGCGCAGCAGCACGCGTTCTTCAAAGGCATTGGGCTTGAACACACCTTCGAGGAAGCTTTGCAGGCAATCCTTCAATGCGCCGAACTGCTGCGGGAAGCCGTAGATCAGGTCGCGCCGCGCCGGGTCACGTTCCTGTTGCAGGCGTTCGACCAGGCGTTCGTTGAGGCGCTGTTCCAGGCCGGCGAACTCGCTTTGCAGGTGCGCCAGCGGGCTGTCGCTGTCTTTGCCGTCGTCCAGGGCGAAGGTCATGCCCCACACCTGGGCGCGCTCTTCCTTGCTCAGGTTGTCGAAGAACTCCATGAAGCCCGGCACCAGGTCGAGCTTGGTCAGCATCAGGTAGATCGGAAAACGCACGCCCAGTTGGGTGTACAACTCCTGGATCCGCAGGCGGATGGCGGCGGCATGCGCGACGCGCTCGGCGTCGGTGCCGAGCAACAGGTCCGACAGGCTGATGGCGATAAAGGCGCCATCGATGGGGCGGCGCGAGCGCTGCTTTTTCAGCAGGTCGAGGAAGCCCAGCCAGGCGGCTTTATCCACCGTGGAGTTGCTGTCCTGAGTGGTGTAGCGGCCGGCGGTGTCGAGCAACACGGCTTGATCGGTAAACCACCAATCGCAGTTGCGCGTACCGCCAACACCCCGCACGGCACCCGCGCCCAACTGCGCGGCCAACGGGAAATGCAGGCCGGAGTTGACCAGCGCCGTGGTCTTGCCCGAGCCCGGCGGGCCGATGATCACGTACCACGGCAGCTCGTAGAGATTGCGACGTTCGTCACCGCCCAGCTTGGCCTTTTTCAGCAGCGCCAGGGCCTCGTCCATGCGCTGGCGCAGGGTGGTGAGCTCTTCGGCGGTGGCGACGCTGTTGGGGTCTGCCGGGGTTTCGGCGGCCAGGCTGCGCATCACTTCGGCAGCCTGACGCCGCGCCTGGATGATGCGGAACACGCGGTAGGCGATCCACACCGCGAACACCAGGATAATCAGCGCCCAGCGGCGACCTTCCGGCACCAGCATGTCGAGCAACGGCCCGACAAACCAGATGATCAGGCTCAGGGCGATCAGGCCCAGCACGGGGATCACCCAGCGAATCATGAAACTGAAAAACGCCTTCACTCGACGCCCTCCGCCAATACGGTGATTTCAACCCGACGATTGCGGGCGCGGCCTTCTGCGGTGGCGTTGGTCGCCACCGGCTCGGTGTCGCTGCGCCCTTCTGCGCTGAAGCGCTCCGCCTGGCCGGTCTTGGCCGCGAGGATGTCCAGCACCGACTTGGCCCGCGCCTCGGACAGCGCCCAGTTGGACGGGAAACGCAGCGTGGCAATCGGGCGGTTGTCACTGTGCCCGGTCACGCGCACCTGGCCTTTGACTTTGCGGATGGCGTCGGCGATGCGCAGCATCAGCGGTTGGTAGTCATCGACAATGCTGGAGCTGGCGGACGCGAACAGCTCGTCGCCACGGATGGTCACCACCGAACGGTCGACCGCATCTTCCACGGCAACGCGCCCGGCCTTGATGTCTTCCACCAGGAAGCCCGCCAGGCGCGGACGCTCGATGACTTTGGGTTGTGCCACCGGGCGGTCGATGGCCTGCACCGGAATTTCGCCCAACGCGTGAATGTTCTTGAACACCGGCTCGGCATCCGACGCCAGCTTCATGCGCAAACCAAACAGCAGCGCCAGCAGCAACGCCAGGCCGATGGCCACGGCGATCCACGGCGGCATGAATTGCGCCAGGCGATCCCGCGCCACGGTCACGCCGCGCCAGTGTGGCGACAGTTCACGTTCGTGTTCGCCCCGGGCGCTGCGAATGGCGGCGGCCGTGCGCTCGCGCAGGGTTTCCAACTGGCTGCGACCGTCATTCATCACGCGATAGCGGCCTTCGAAACCCAGGCACATGCACAGGTACAACAGCTCCAGCAGGTACAGGCGTTCCCGGGGGCTTTGCAGGCAGTGGTCGAGCAACTGAAAGACTTTTTCGCCGCCCCAGGCTTCGTTGTGCACGGTGATCAACAGGCTCTGCTTGCCCCAGTCACTGGTGCTGCCCCAAGGCGTGCTCAACACCGCTTCATCCAGCGCAGTGCACAGCGCATAACGCGCCAGCAGTACTTCGTTGCGGGCGACACCGGCCGCTTCGGCGCGCTCTTCGAACTGGCGCAGATAGGCCAGCAACTGCGCGCGCAGGCTGGCCGGCGCCGGGTGGGCGATGGTGTTGCGCAAGCGCGTCAGCAGGGCCAACAACGGGCCGGCGGCGCTTTCCAGCGGGTTGAGGCCCTGGCTCTTGCCGGTGAGCATCGGCGCTGCTGGCATGGCCAGCGGCGAAGGTTCGGCACGTGCAGGTTCCGGCGCCCGGCCACCCGGACGCGGCATGAACTGGGTGCGGTCATCATCATTGGGATGCATCGCGGATTATCCTCGGATCGCCCAGAAGGCCAGGTTCAAGCCCGGGAACTGCCCGGCGATGTGGAAGGCAAAACCGCCGGAGTTGCCCAGCTGTTGCCAGGCCTCGCTGCCGCGATCCAGCTCGTAGTAGGTGGAACCTGCGTGGTACGGCAATTGGCGCGGCGCCACGGGCAGAGGCAACAGGGTGATGCCCGGCAGTTGCAGGTTGACCAGGTCGCGGATGTGTTCCACCGAACCGACTTTGCTCTGCTGGCCGAAGCGCGCGCGCAGGGTTTCGCCGGGAACATCGGCACGCACCACGAGGATGAAGCTGGCGTTGTCGAGCAGGGTCTTGTCGGCCAGCATCGCCACATGGACGCCGTAGGCTTTCTCCACAATCGGGATCGGCGTGGCCTTGCTGTCGATCAGCATCGACAGCGCTTCACGCAGGGCGGCCATCACCGGGGCAAAGCTCAGGGCCAGGTCGTCGTGCTGGTACTGCGGGTATTCCTGGGGACGCCGGCCTGAGGTCGAGAAGGTCGAGAACTCTCCCGCCAGGCTGACCAATTCACTGAAGAAGCGCTCCGGGTGCAGCGGGCTCAACTGGCTCAAATGCTGGATCAGCGGTTGGGCGCGGTTGACCAGTTGCAGCAGCATGAAATCGGCAATCTCCGACGCGCCACCGGCGCCCGAAGCGACCACGCGCCCCGCCAGGGCTTCGCCGCGCTGATGGAGCAGGCCGAGCAGTTCGCTGCGAAATGCCGTCAGCGGTTTGCTCGCCGCCACGTCCAGCACGGGCGGGATGTAGGTGTCGTCGATGACCAGCGCGCGGTCGGCGCGTTTTTCCTTGATGCGCACCAGGCCAATAGCGGCGTAATCGCTGATGCCATCCTGGGCGGTGAGCAGGCGCAGGGCGCGGGCGCCCACGGCCACCGGGGCGCGGTTTTCGAAGGGTGCGTTGTCGTCACGCACCTCGCGAACCTGGCTCACATAACGCGCCGCTTCCAGCGCTTCGCCCTCCTCCACGGTATCGCGGGCGCCGGCACGCTTGAGCGGCAGCGCCAGGTACACCAGGCCGTCGCGCAGGTTGTCATCGATGTTCAGCGGGCTCGGCGCCAGGTCGTCCTGGGGAATGTTGAACGGCGTGCCGTCGGGCAACAGGCCACGCGCCGAGACAATCGCCAGCTTGCCCTGGGCCAGCAGGCCCTGGTCGATCAGCAGTTCGGAAAAGCCCCAGGCCCCGGCAGACAACGGGCGGCTGCGGGCATCGATCAGGTTTTCCAGGTAACGGTCATGCTGCTGGAAGTGCTGCGTTCCGATGAACATGCCTTCCGACCAGACCACGCGATTGTTCCAGGACATGGGGGCTCCGATTGCTTCTTATTGGGCAGGGCTGGATGGGGTGACCACGACGTCGGCGCGCACGGCACGCACATCGAGGCTGATCTGGTATTCGGTGTATTGGCGCGCGGGCACGTTGATCACCGTGCGCCATTGCGCGCGGTCCAACTCGCGATAGCCCACCAGCAAACCGATCTGGCGCGTGGACGGGTCGAGGTCGCGCTGAATGCTCAGTTGCTCGCCGGGCTGCACCATCACTTCGTCCTGGTCCAGCAGGTCCAGGCCCAGGGTGGATTGGGCACGGTCGGCCAATGCGAAGTAATCGGAGCGGGCGAAGGTGGCGGCGTTTTTCAGTTCGAAGATGCGTACCCGCACTGGCGCGGCCTGGCCGTTGGCGCCGGGGTTGAGCCCGTTGATCGCATGAAAGTGCAGCTCGACGGCGGCCGTCTCCGCTTCGGCCTCGGCGGCGGTTTCGGGTTTGGCGGCGTCTTTGGCACACGCTGTCAGCAGCAGCAAGGTAGCGGCTGCGAGTAAAAACCTGGGAATCATCCTGCGTCCTCAATGACGTACTTAGCTATCCGTTAATCCATGTGTTGCGGCGCGGGTTTACCGACGCTGTCGTGCGCTGTGTTCTTCGTAGGCCCGGCTGAACTCGCGGCCGAACAGGTCCTGGAAATCTTCTTGGGCCTCGCGGGAAATATTGCTGTAGAGCTCGGTGAACTGCTGCCAGTACTGGGCCTGGCGTGAGCCGTTGAAAATACTCGAGAGCCCGCCAGGCTTGCCCATGCGCTCTTCCAGTTGTGCTGGCTCAAAGCGCGTGAGCAGGTGTTTGATCGCCGCTTCCACGCCTGCCATCACCGCCAGTTGGTGGGCGCGCAGGTCGTTGAAACTGTCACGCACGGCGGCATCCGGCGCCATAAACGCTTGGTTACCGTGGCGAAGCAAAAGCAGTAACGCTTCGTCGGCATTCGGGGCGAATTTCAACGGATTGTTTTCAGCGGGCTGGATCATGGTCTGCTGCATGCGGAACTCGCCCTTGAGGCTGGCGCGGGCACGCAACACATCGATCAGGCCTTCGACCATCAGGCGATAACTGCGGCCAATATTTTCCATCTGGGCCTCGGCCTGGGCTTTGTCCAGGCGCAGCTGATCGAGGCCGGCGCCGCGCAAGAAGGCCTGCAGCAGGTCGGGTTGCTGAGCGTCTGTCACAGGCTCGACCGCAGGTGGCGGCGCAATGACCGGCACGGGCGGTGGCGCGATGAGCGCGGGCGTGTCGCCAAACAGGTCCCAATCTTCGGGAATCACCGAGCCTGAAACCACGGGTTTCTCGACCGCAACCGGCGTTGGTGGCCGGAAGTCGTGTTGTTCGGAAGGTACATGGTCCGCCACGGTCGGCGGCGGTACGGCGGTGGGGCTGAGGAAGTCGAACAGGTCCGGCAGCGTGTCCATCGACGAAGCGCCCTGGAACTGCGGCGCGATCACTGGCACCGGTGTGGGCGTGTTCGCCACGGCGCCCATCAGCGCTTCAAAGCTGTTCGGTGAGTCGCCGGCAAACGGCTGGCTGTCGACGGCCTGCACGTTGAAGTCGATACGCGCCTGGATCTCGTAATCGCCGATGCGGATCAACTCGCCATCTTGCAACAGCTCGCTATTACCTCTACGCAAACGAATACCGGCGTTAACCAACTCCACTCCGTTTGTACTGTTATCCGTTAGATAATAACGACCATCTTTGTATTGAATAACGCAATGTTGCGAGGAGACCAGGCGCTCTGGGTCAGGCAATACCCAGTCATTATCGGAACTGCGGCCAATAGCCATCGAGCCCTGATTCAAGGACTTTTCGGAGCACTGCCCAGGGGTAATCTTGTGATAACTAGTGATAGTCAAACACAGCGACATCTTGCCTCCTTGCTGATACTTCGCGCGCGGTCGATTCTCAGGACAGCGCCTCCCGGGATATCGCCATCAGGTCGAGCAATCGACCGTCTAAAACCTGCCAATGCCAGCATGATCGCTGATCTTAACTGGGCTCTATGACAAAAATCCTGTCCCGGTGCGTCGTTCGACCCACCAGTCGCGCAGGTTGTTAAGCACCGCACATCTGTCACAGAGGGCGAATAGCTTACCTTGACAAGGCGTAAGTACTACACCAAAAATGCACAACTTCTTGAATACCAGTGATGGCACATTAGTGGCATCTTGCTTATATGACCAAGAAAACATGCAAAGTTCCTCGCGCAACTAATGCATGAATTGCCCGCCATCTAACGGGCTGATAGGGAGATCAAATTCAGTGGATGTGCCGTTGCTGCTCACCGCCGTTTCCGCGACTTCGCCGTGTGGCGAAGACATGGAATATGACGCGCAATTTCTGCAATTGGAGCGTGATGCCAAGGGCCAACCCGAGCGCAGCATGGGCGACTCCATCCTGCCCGCTGAACCGCCGGAATGGCGCAGTATCCAGCAGCAAAGCCTCGACTTGCTCGCGCGCAGCAAAGACCTGCGCATCACCCATTTCCTGCTGCAAAGCGCCCTCGCCCTCCAAGGCGTCGCTGGCCTGGCCGAAGCACTGACGCTGATCGACGCGTTGCTGCGCGATTACTGGGCCGACCTGCACCCGCGCCTGGATGCCGACGACGACAACGACCCCACCGTGCGCATCAACGCCCTCACCGGCCTGACCTGCGACACCAACATTCGCTTGCTGCGCGAAAGCATCCTCACGCGTTCGCGCACCTTCGGCCCCGTGAGCCTGCGCGCGGCGCTCAACGCCAGCGGCCTGTTGAGCTTCCCCGACGAGCAACTCGGCGCCCAGCAGCTCAACGCCGCGTTCCTCGACAGCGACCCCGAGCACCTGCAAGCCACCCGCGACGCGCTGATGGCGGCGCATGGGGCGTGTGAAGCCATCGAACGGCAGGTCAATGATCAGGTCGGTTCCGCCCAGGGCGTGGACCTCAGTGCCTTGAAGCAACCGCTCAAACAAGCGTTGCAAATACTCAATCAAGCGGTGCCCGGCAGCAGCGTTCCCGAGGCCGTCAGTGAAGACAGTGCCCCCTCGGTCGAATACGCCGCCGCCCCCGCAGCACCACGCCCGGTGGGCGATATCGCCAGCCGCGACGACGTGCTGCGCAGCCTCGACAAGATCCTTGCGTACTACACCCGGTACGAGCCTTCGAGCCCGCTGCCGGTGCTGTTGAACCGGGCCAAGCATCTGGTGCACGCCGACTTCGCGGCCATCGTGCGCAATCTGATTCCCGACGGCATGTCCCAATTTGAAAACCTGCGCGGCCCGGACGGCGAGTAAACCGCCCGACTGTGCAGTAACAACACCGTCGCTCAAGCGACCAGGAGCAGCAACGTGGCGAAGCAAAGTTCTCAGAAATTCATCGCGCGCAACCGTGCGCCTCGAGTGCAGATCGAGTACGACGTCGAGCTTTACGGCGCCGAGAAAAAGGTCCAGCTGCCCTTCGTGATGGGCGTGATGGCCGACCTCGCCGGCAAGCCCGCCGAGCCTTTGGCGCCGGTGGCCGACCGCAAGTTCCTTGAAGTGGACGTCGACAACTTCGACTCACGCCTCAAGGCCATGCAGCCGCGCGTGGCGTTCCACGTACCGAACGAACTGACCGGCGAAGGCAACCTGAGCCTGGACATCACCTTCGAAAGCATGGACGACTTCAGCCCGGCCGCCGTGGCCCGCAAGGTCGACTCGCTGAACCAACTGCTCGAAGCCCGCACCCAGCTGGCCAACCTGCTGACCTACATGGACGGCAAGACTGGCGCTGAAGAAATCATCATGAAGGCGATCAAGGACCCGGCACTGCTCCAGGCACTTGCCAGCGCGCCGAAGCCTGCAGGGGATCAGTAATCATGACCGACAATACCGCCCGCGAAGGCAGCCAGATCCTGGGTGCCACCGAAGAAGCCAGCGAGTTCGCCAACCTGCTGCTGCAAGAGTTCAAGCCCAAGACCGAACGTGCCCGCGAAGCCGTGGAAACCGCTGTGCGCACCTTGGCCGAACAAGCCCTGGCGCAGACCGACCTGGTGTCCAATGACGCGATCAAGTCGATCGAATCGATCATCGCTGCCATCGACGCCAAGCTGACCGCCCAGGTCAACCAGATCATCCATCATCAGGATTTCCAGCAGCTGGAAAGCGCCTGGCGTGGCCTGCACTACTTGGTCAACAACACCGAGAGCGATGAGCAGCTGAAGATCCGCGTGCTCAACATCTCCAAGCCGGACCTGCACAAGACCCTGAAGAAGTTCAAGGGCACCGCGTGGGACCAGAGCCCGATCTTCAAGAAGATGTACGAAGAAGAATACGGCCAGTTCGGCGGCGAACCTTACGGCTGCCTGGTGGGCGACTACTACTTCGACCAGTCGCCACCGGACGTGGAACTGCTGGGCGAGTTGTCGAAAGTCTGCGCCGCCATGCACTCCCCGTTCATCGCTGCGGCCTCGCCGACCGTGATGGGCATGGGCTCGTGGCAAGAACTGTCGAACCCGCGCGACCTGACCAAGATCTTCACCACCCCGGAATACGCCGGCTGGCGTTCCCTGCGTGAATCGGAAGACTCGCGCTACATCGGCCTGACCATGCCGCGTTTCCTGGCACGCCTGCCGTACGGCGCCAAGACCGACCCGGTGGAAGCGTTCGCCTTCGAAGAAAACACCGACGGTGCCGACAGCTCCAAGTACACCTGGGCCAACGCCGCGTACGCGATGGCGGTGAACATCAACCGTTCGTTCAAGCACTACGGCTGGTGCTCGCGCATTCGTGGTATCGAGTCTGGCGGTGAAGTGGAAAACCTGCCGGCGCACACGTTCCCGACCGATGACGGTGGCGTGGACATGAAGTGCCCGACCGAAATCGCCATCAGCGACCGCCGTGAAGCGGAGCTGGCGAAGAACGGTTTCATGCCGCTGCTGCACAAGAAAAACACTGACTTCGCTGCGTTCATTGGCGCCCAGTCGCTGCAGAAACCGGCCGAATACGATGACCCGGACGCCACCGCCAACGCCAACCTGGCCGCGCGCCTGCCGTACCTGTTTGCCACCTGCCGTTTCGCCCATTACTTGAAGTGCATCGTGCGCGACAAGATCGGTTCCTTCAAAGAGAAGGACGAAATGCAGCGCTGGTTGCAGGACTGGATCCTCAACTACGTGGACGGTGACCCTGCGCACTCCACCGAAACCACCAAGGCCCAGCACCCATTGGCGGCTGCCGAAGTGATCGTGGAAGAAGTCGAAGGCAACCCGGGGTACTACAACTCCAAGTTCTACCTGCGCCCGCACTATCAGCTTGAAGGGCTGACGGTGTCGTTGCGCCTGGTATCGAAGCTGCCTTCGGCGAAAAGCGCGTAAGTAACAGCGAACTCGCTCTACTGTGGGAGCGGGCTTGCTCGCGAATGCGGTGTGTCCGTCAGCAGATATATTGACTGGCCCACCGCATTCGCGAGCAAGCCCGCTCCCACACAAAACACATCGAGTGGCTCGGGCCACACAGGGAGAAAACATGGCTGTTGATATTTTCATCAAGATCGGCGACATCAAGGGCGAGTCCATGGACAAGGCCCACAAGGACGAAATCGACGTGCTGAACTGGAGCTGGGGCATGGCCCAGTCCGGCAACATGCACGTGGGCGGTGGCGGCGGCGCGGGCAAGGTGAATATCCAGGACCTGTCGCTGACCAAGTACGTCGACAAGGCGTCGCCGAACCTGATGATGCACTGCGCCAGCGGCAAGCACATCGACAAGGTCAAGCTGACCGTGCGCAAGGCCGGCGGCGAAAGCCAGGTCGAGTACATGGTGATCAACCTGGAAGAAGTGCTGGTGACCTCCCTGAGCACCGGCGGTTCGGGCACCGATGACCGCCTGACCGAGAACGTCACCCTGAACTTCGCCCAAGTGATGGTTGACTACCAGCCGCAGAAAGCCGACGGCACCAAAGACGGCGGCGCGATCAAGTTTGGCTGGAACATCCGTTCCAACACCAAGCGCTGATAGCCCTTGAGGCCGTGGCTTCGCGCCACGGCCACAGCCCACTTGTCCCTCTCACACCCCGTCCGTGGAGCCGCTTTGGTGGTCACTGAAATCGCTTCCCGCGACCGTCTGCAACCGTCCCTGTTGGACCGGCTGACCGACGACGATCCAACCAATCCCAAGGAAAGCGCCGACAAACGCGTGCTGTCCCTGACCCAATTGAAAGCCTCGGTGCTGCGCGACCTGGCGTGGCTGCTCAACACCACGTCGTTGCTCGATGCCGATGCCACGTTGCACACCCCGGCCGGTACTTCGGTGGTCAACTACGGCCTGCCGGCGCTGGCGGGCAACAGTGTTTCCAGTGTGGATATCAAGGCGCTGGAAGCGTTGATCTACCAGGCTATCGCCACCTTTGAACCGCGCATTTTGCGCCACACCTTGCGTGTAAAAGCCCGCGTCGGCCATGGCGAGATGAACCATAACGCGCTGAGTTTCGAGATCGAAGGCGACCTGTGGGCACAGCCGGTGCCGTTGCGCCTGCTGCTGCAAACCGATCTCGACCTGGAGTCCGGCCACGTGCGTGTCGTGAATGCCGACCAGCGGAGACGCCCATGAACCCGCGCCTGCTGGAGCTGTACAACCAGGAACTGCACCACGTGCGCGAAAGCGCCGCCGAGTTCGCCAAGGAATACCCGAAAATCGCCAGTCGGCTGACCCTGTCCGGTATGGACTGCGCCGACCCGTATGTCGAACGTTTGCTTGAGGGCTTTGCCTACCTCACGGCCCGCGTGCAGCTCAAGCTCGACGCCGAGTACCCGACCTTCACCCACAACCTGCTGGAAATTGCTTACCCGCATTACCTGGCGCCCACGCCATCGATGACCGTGGTGCAATTGCAGACCGACCCGGACGAGGGCTCCCTGGCCAGTGGTTTCCCGCTGCCCCGCGACACCGTTTTGCGCGCCGCGCTGGGCCGCGAAACCCAGACCTGTTGCGAGTACCGCACCGCGCATCCGGTGACGCTGTGGCCGTTGCAGGTGAGCAACGCCGAATACTTCGGCAACCCCGCCGCCGTGTTGGGTCGCCTGGCCGCCAGTGAGCCGAAAGCCAAGGCCGGCCTGCGCCTGACCCTGCGCACCGGCGCCGAATTACCGTTCAACAGCCTCGACCTGGATAACCTGCCGCTCTATCTCAGCGGTGCCGACGAGCAACCCTTCCGCCTTTACGAGCAACTGCTGGGCAATGCCTGCGCGGTGTTTGCACGCCAACCGGGTGGCGATTGGGTCGAGCGCCTGCCGCAGGATGCACTGCGCTCCCGTGGTTTTGACGATGCCGACGCCGCCATGCCGGTGGTCGCACGCGCGTTCCAGGGCTATCGCTTGTTGCAGGAATACTTCGCCCTGCCCCACCGTTACTTGTTCGTCGAGTTCGCCGAGCTGAGCCGTGCGGTCAAGCGTTGCGACGGCCAGGAGCTGGAGCTGATCGTGTTGTTTGACCGCCATGAGCCGAGCCTGGAAGGCAGCGTCGGCGCGGCGCAGTTCCTGCCGTTCTGCACGCCGGCAATCAACCTGTTCCCCAAGCGCGTCGACCGTATCCACTTGTCCGACCGGGTCAACGAACACCATGTGATCGCTGACCGCACGCGGCCGATGGACTTCGAGATTCACTCCTTGAGCGGCATCACCGGTCACGGCACAGGGCCGGAGCAACCGTTTTTGCCGTTCTATGCGGTGCGTGATCCGTCGCGCTATGGCCGTGATCAGGCCTATTACACGGTACGCCGCGAGCCGCGCGTGCTGTCCAGCGACCAGCGCCGCAACGGTCCACGCTCCACCTATGTGGGCAGCGAGACCTTTGTCAGCCTGGTGGACAGCCGCCAAGCGCCCTACGGCCATGACCTGCGCCAACTCGGCGTGACGGCGCTGTGCACCAACCGCGATTTGCCCCTGTTCATGAGCATCGGCAACGGCAAGACCGACTTCACCCTGGCCGACAGCGCCCCGGTGCTGTCTGTACGTTGCGTGGCTGGCCCGAGCCGCCCGCGCGCCAGCCATGCCCATGACGCCAAGGCCTGGCGCTTGATCAGCCAGTTGTCGCTGAACTACCTGTCCCTGAGCGAACAGGGACAAGGCGCGGCAGCCTTGCGCGAACTGCTGCGCTTGTACGGCGACAGCAACGACGCCGCCCTGCAATTGCAGATCGAAGGCCTGCGCGAGGTCAGCAGCAAAGCCGTGACCCGACGTTTGCCGATGCCCGGCCCGATCGTGTTTGGCCGTGGCCTGGAAATCACCTTGGAGTTTGATGAAAACGCGTTTCGCGGTACCGGCGTGTTCCTGCTCGGTGCGGTGCTGGAACGCTTCCTGGCACGCTACGTGTCGATCAACAGTTTTACCGAGACGGTGATCCGTACCACCGAACGCGGCGAGATCATGCGATGGAAAGCCAAGCCCGGACGGCGTCCGACCCTGTGAACACACTGGATGCGATGCATCAGGAGCCCTGGGAATACGATTTCTTCCAGGCGCTGCGGCGTATCGAGTGCGAATCGCCGGAGCTACCGCGCCTGGGCCATTCCCTGCGCCTGGCGGATGACCCGCTGCGCCTGGGGCAACAGGCTGATTGCACCTTTGCGCCGGCCACCCTGGCCTCGGTCGATCCCGGTGGTGAGGGCAAGCCGGCACGGCTGGAGCAATTCTTCTTTGGCCTTGGCGGCCCCAATGGCCCGCTGCCGCTGCACATCACCGAATACGTGCGCGAGCGTCAGCGCAACAATGCCGACAGCACCAGCAAACAGTTCCTGGATGTGTTCCACCATCGCCTGCTCAGCTTGTTTTACCGGGCCTGGGCCGAGGCGCGGCCGACGGTCAGCCACGACCGACCGGATGATGATTACTGGTCCGCGCGCCTCGCTGCGTTGAGTGGACGGGGCATGCCGAGCCTGCTGAATCAGGGCCTCATCCCGGACACTGCGAAATTGCATTACAGCGGCCATCTGTCGGCGCAAACCCGCTATCCAGACGGCCTTAAAGCCATTCTCAGCGAATACTTCGGCCTGCCGGTGGAGATTGAAGAATACGTCGGCCAATGGCTGGAGTTGCCCGAGCGCAGCCGCGTCAACGTGAGCGCCAACCGCCTGGGCTTGGACTTTTGCCTGGGCAGTTTCGTGTGGGACCGCCAGCACAAATTCCGCATCCGCCTGGGCCCGCTCACGCTGGATGACTACATGGGCATGCTGCCTGGCCACCCGCCGTTCAACGAGCTGGTGGCGTGGGTGGCCGAGTACCTGGGCCATGAACTGGACTGGGACCTCAACCTGGTTTTGCAACAACCCGAAGTGCCGGCGCTGCAACTCAATGGCCAGTTCCGCCTGGGCTTCAACACCTGGCTCGGCAAGCCCGAGCATGACGCCAACGACCTAATCCTGGCCCGGCATTACGCCGATCACGCCACCACCTCAAGGAATCCAGAGCATGGGTGAAATCAGTCGCGCCGCACTGTTCGGCAAACTCAACAGCGTGGCCTACAAGGCCATCGAAGCCGCCACCGTGTTCTGCAAACTGCGGGGCAATCCGTATGTGGAACTGGCCCACTGGTTCCACCAGTTGCTGCAACTGCAGGACTCGGACCTGCACCGCATCATCCGTCAGTTCAACGTGGAGCCGGCGCGCCTGGCCCGTGACCTGACCGAAGCGCTGGACCGTTTGCCGCGTGGCTCGACGTCGATCACCGACCTGTCCTCCCATGTGGAAGAGGCCGTGGAACGCGGTTGGGTCTACGGCAGCCTGATGTTTGGTGAAAGCCAGGTGCGCACTGGCTACCTGGTGCTCGGTATCCTGAAGACGCCAAGCCTGCGCCATGCGCTGTTGGGCTTGTCTGCCGAGTTCGACAAGATCAAGGCCGAAGCCCTGAGCGAGCGTTTCGACGAGTACGTCGGTGATTCGCCGGAGAACGCGCTGAGCGCCAGCGATGGTTTTAATGCCGGTGCCGTGCCCGGTGAAGCCAGCGGTGCCATGGCGCCGAGCGCAATGGGCAAGCAGGAAGCGCTCAAGCGCTTCACCGTTGACCTGACCGAACAGGCGCGCAGCGGCAAACTCGACCCGATTGTTGGCCGTGACGAAGAGATCCGCCAACTGGTCGACATCCTCATGCGCCGCCGCCAGAACAACCCGATCCTCACCGGTGAAGCCGGCGTGGGCAAGACCGCCGTGGTCGAAGGTTTCGCCCTGCGCATCGTCGCCGGTGACGTGCCGCCAGCCCTGAAAGACGTGGAACTGCGCAGCCTCGACGTCGGCCTGCTGCAAGCCGGCGCGAGCATGAAAGGCGAGTTCGAACAGCGCTTGCGCCAGGTCATCGAAGACGTCCAGGCGTCGCCCAAGCCAATCATCCTGTTCATCGACGAAGCGCATACGCTGGTCGGTGCTGGCGGCGCCGCCGGGACTGGCGACGCAGCCAACTTGCTCAAACCTGCATTGGCTCGCGGCACCCTGCGCACCGTCGCCGCGACCACCTGGGCCGAGTACAAGAAGCACATTGAGAAAGACCCGGCCCTGACCCGCCGTTTCCAAGTGGTGCAGGTGGCCGAGCCGTCGGAAGACAAGGCGTTGCTGATGATGCGTGGCGTGGCGTCGACCATGGAGAAACACCACCAGGTGCAGATCCTCGACGAAGCCCTGGAAGCCTCGGTGAAGCTGTCCCACCGCTATATCCCGGCGCGCCAGTTGCCGGACAAGTCCGTGAGCCTGCTGGACACCGCCTGCGCCCGCGTCGCCATCAGCCTGCACGCGGTGCCGGCGGAGGTGGACGACAGCCGCCGTCGCATCGAGGCGCTGGAAACCGAGTTGCAAATCATCGCCCGTGAGCATGCCATCGGCATTGCGATTGGTGCGCGCCAAACCAACACCGAGGCGCTGTTGAGCGCTGAGCGTGAGCGTCTGGCGACCTTGGAAAGCCGCTGGGCCGAAGAGAAAACCCTGGTGGATGAACTGCTCGCCACCCGTGCAACCTTGCGCGAAAAAGCCGGTGTGGTGGACAGTGGCAACGATGAATTGCGCGCCCAACTGGTCGACCTACAACAACGCCTGAGCGCCCTGCAGGGCGAAACCCCGCTGATCCTGCCGACCGTGGATTACCAGGCCGTGGCCTCGGTGGTCGCTGACTGGACCGGCATCCCAGTGGGCCGCATGGCGCGCAATGAATTGGAGACGGTGCTCAACCTCGACCAGCACCTGAAAAAACGCATTATCGGCCAGGACCATGCCTTGCAGATGATCGCCAAGCGCATCCAGACCTCCCGCGCCGGCCTCGACAACCCGAGCAAGCCGATTGGCGTGTTCATGCTGGCCGGCACCTCCGGGGTGGGCAAGACCGAAACTGCCCTGGCCCTGGCCGAAGCCATGTACGGCGGTGAGCAGAACGTCATCACCATCAACATGAGCGAATTCCAGGAAGCCCACACGGTGTCGACCCTCAAGGGCGCGCCTCCCGGCTATATCGGCTACGGCGAAGGCGGCGTGCTGACTGAAGCCGTGCGGCGCAAGCCCTACAGCGTGGTGCTGCTGGACGAGGTGGAAAAAGCCCATCCGGACGTGCATGAGATCTTCTTCCAGGTGTTCGACAAGGGCGTGATGGAGGATGGTGAAGGCCGGGTGATCGACTTCAAGAACACCCTGATCCTGCTGACCACCAACGCCGGCACCGAGCTGATTTCCCAGGTGTGCAAAGACCCGGCGAACATTCCTCAACCGGAAGAAATCGCCAAGGCCCTGCGCCAGCCGCTGCTGGAGATCTTCCCGCCGGCGCTGCTCGGCCGTCTGGTGACCATCCCTTACTACCCGCTCAGCGACGAGATGCTCAAGGCAATCACCCGCCTGCAACTGGGCCGCATCAAGAAGCGCGTAGAGAGCACGCACAAGGTGGCGTTCGATTACGACGACGCGGTGGTCGACCTGATCGTCTCGCGCTGCACCGAGACCGAAAGCGGCGGGCGCATGATCGACACCATTCTGACCAACAGCCTACTGCCGGACATGAGCCGTGAGTTCCTCACGCGCATGCTCGAAGGCAAGCCGCTGGCGGGTGTGCGCATCAGCAGCCGGGATAACGAATTGCACTACGACTTCAGCGACGCGGCCTAAACGATGCCATTCAACCAAGCCTCACGCCTGGCCAAAATCACCAGCCCCCTCGGGCCGGATGTGCTGCTGCTCAATGAAATGGGCGGCGGCGAGGAGCTGGGCAGGCTGTTCAATTACGAGCTGCAACTGACGTCGCTGGACGCCAACATCGACCTCAACCAGTTACTCGGCAAACCCATGAGCGTGGGCCTGCAACTGGCGGACGGTGGCGAGCGGCACTTCCACGGCATCGTCGCGCGGTGCAGCCAGAATATCGACCAGGGCCAGTTCGCCAGTTATCAGGTGACGCTGCGCCCGTGGTTTTGGTTGCTCAGCCGCACGTCGGACTGCCGGATTTTCCAGAACCTGAGCATCCCGCAGATCATCAAGCAGGTGTTTCGCGACCTGGGTTTTTCCGACTTCGAAGACGCCCTGAGCCGGCCCTATCGCGAGTGGGAATACTGCGTGCAGTACCGCGAGACCAGCTTTGATTTCGTCAGCCGCTTGATGGAGCAGGAAGGCATCTACTACTTCTTCCGCCATGAGCAGGACCGCCATGTGCTGGTGCTGGCCGATGCCTACGGCGCCCACACCACGGTGCCGGGCTACGCGTCGATCCCGTACTACCCCAAGGACGAGCAGCAGCGCGAACGCGACCATATGCACAACTGGCACCTGGCGCACGAAGTGCAGCCCGGTTCGCTGGAGCTCAACGACTACGACTTCCAGCGCCCCAGCGCCAGCATCGACGTGCGCTCGGCCATGCCTCGCCCGCACACCGCCGGCGACTATCCGCTGTACGACTACCCCGGCACCTATGTGCAAAGCGAAGACGGCGAGCACTACGCGCGCACCCGCATCGAAGCGCTGCAAACCCTGCATGAACAAATCGAGTTCAGCGGCAATGCTCGCGGCCTGGGCTCGGGGCATTTGTTCAGCCTGACCGGCTTCAGTCGTCAGGACCAGAACCGTGAATACCTGATCGTCGGCTGCCGCTACTACATCGTCCAGGAAAGCCTTGAAAGCGGCGGCGGTTCGGGCTCGGCACAGTTCGAAAGCAGCCTCACCTGCATCGACGCCCAGCAGAGCTTCCGCCCGCTGGCCAACACCCACCGGCCCATCGTCAAAGGCCCGCAGACCGCACTGGTGGTCGGCCCCAAAGGCGAGGAAATCTGGACCGACCAGTACGGCCGCGTGAAGGTGCACTTCTACTGGGACCGTCACGACCAATCCAACGAGAACAGCTCGTGCTGGATTCGCGTGTCGCAATCCTGGGCCGGCAAAAACTGGGGCTCGATGCAGATTCCACGGATCGGCCAGGAAGTGATCGTGAGCTTTCTTGAGGGTGACCCCGACCGGCCGATCATCACCGGGCGGGTCTACAACGCCGAACAGACCGTGCCTTACGACCTGCCGGAAAACGCGACCCAGAGCGGCATGAAAAGCCGTTCGAGCAAGGGCGGCACACCGGCCAACTTCAATGAAATCCGCATGGAGGACAAGAAGGGGTTGGAGCAGTTGTACATCCATGCCGAGCGCAATCAGGACATCGTGGTCGAGGTGGATGAGAGCCATTCGGTGGGACATGACCGCAACAAGAGCATTGGCCATAACGAGACGGTGACCATCGGCAACAACCGTCTGCGCATCGTCAAGCAGGAAGACATCCTTTCGGTAGGCCAGAGGAAGACCGACAGCATCAGCCAGAGCTATGTCATCGAAGTCGGTGAAAACCTGCGCCTGGTCTGCGGCGAAAGCATCCTGGAGTTGAACGCCAGCGGGCAGATCAACCTCACGGGCGTGCAAATCAGCTTCTATGCCAGCGGCGATGCCGAGTTCAACACCGGCGGCGTGCTGCACCTGAACAACGGCGGCGGCCCCGGCGCCACGCCCGATGGCCAGGGCCAGAAAGCCGCCATCGACGCCAATATCAAAGCCGCGTTCCCCGCGCCTAAAAGCTCCTGACGAGACCTGTTTGCCATGACGTACCGGATCAACGAATTCCAGTTTCAACTACCCGCCAGTGAGCTGCAGGACGCAACGATCAATATCCTCAAGTTTCCTGAATTGGGCACCTCCCTGATCGTCAGCCGCAGCCTGCTCGCCGAGGGTGAAACCCTGCACAGCAACTTCAATGACCAACTCCAGCGCCTGGAAAAACAGGTGCAGGACCTGCGTTATCAGCCGGGCGTGGACGTGCGCCTGGGCGCGGCTCAAGAAGTGGAAGGCATCGAGCTGCGCAGCCAGTTCAACAAGGGCAATGACAAGGTGTTCCAGTACCAGTTGGCGCTGGTGCTGCCGGGTACGCGCAAGATGCTCGCGTTGAGTTATGTGAAGGCAGACAAGCTCGGGGACGCCGAGGCGGCGCACTGGGCGACGATTAAGAACTCACTTTCGTTCGACGCTATTTCTTGATGAGCGGCCTGCATGTCTGACGCGTTATGGGCCGCCCGGATGGGCGATGCGCTCTCGCACACTTCGATGATGGCGGACATCCTTGGCGGCGTGCTGGAGGTGGCGGCCAATATCGCGATCACCGCAGTGGCGACCGCCGCCGTCGTTGCCGCCACCGGGATTACCGTCGCGACCGGCGGGCTTGGCTGCTTCCTGTTGGGTGCCGTGGTGGGCACGATTGTCGGCCTGGCCATGAGCAAGACCGGGGCGGACAAGGGCCTGACGAATTTATGCGACACCTTCGCCAACGCACTGTTCCCACCCACAGTGCAGGCCAATATTCTCACAGGCTCTACGGACACTCTGACCAATTCCATCCCGGCTGCCCGCGCCGCTGGGGCGATCAGCTCCCATGTCGCGCCAGCCGGCACCGAGCTGGAAGAACCCACGCCTGAAGCAGAACCCAGCTACCTGGACATGGCCGAGAGTTTCTTCTCGCAGATGTGGCGTCCCACGGTCGCGACGCCCGCGCCCGGCGCCGTACCCAAGCCGCTGGACTTGGTGGTGTGCATGAAGCACCCGCCTATGCCGCCGCAGTTCCTGGCCGAGGGCTCGGATAAGGTCACGATCAACGGCCAACCGGCCGTGCGCAGCGGTGATCGCAGCACCTGCGATGCAACAGTGGTGTCGTCCGGCCTGATTTCCTCCAACGTGACCATTGGCGGCGGCTCGGTGGTCGTGCGCGAGATCCGCAGTGGCAAGACGCCGGGCGTGGGGCTGGCGGTCACGGCGCTGTTGATGCTCAAGGGTGGCAAGGGCAAGTTCTTCAGCAAGTTGCCGTGCATGTTGATCGGCGGGGCCACGTCGATGGCGGTCAGCAGCGCGATGGGGGCCGTGGCGAACGCCGCGATGGGCTCGTCGAACCCGGTGCATGCGGCCACAGGCGCAAAGGTGCTGGGCGATACCGAGGAGCTGGATTTCGTACTGCCCGGCATCCTGCCGATAGACTGGCAGCGCTTCTACAACAGCCGCGATGAGCGCTCGGGCGCAATGTTCGGCGCAGGCTGGAGCGTGCCCTATGAAGTGTGCGTCGAGATCCTGCCCCATTCAGAGGGCGGTGAAACGCTGATTTATACCGATGAGCAAGGTCGGCGTATCGACATGGGCTCGATTCCCTTGGGCGGCGCGGTGTTCAGCGCCGGTGAAGGGCTGGCCGTGCGGCGGCATCTCAATGGGCAGCTGTTGATCGAGAGCGATGACGGGCTCTATCGCTTGCTTGAACCCTCCGCCAACCCGTCGCTGTTGCGCCTGACTCAATTGGGCGACCGAAACGACAACCGCATCTATATCGATTATGACGAAGCCGGGCACATGGTGCGGCTACGCGACACATTCGACCTGGTGCAGGTTGAGTTGATCCGTGATCAGGGCCAGTTGGCGCGCATCGAACGCCTGTTCCC
Organism: Pseudomonas sp. IPO3749; assembly: GCF_013386605.1. Classification (NCBI taxonomy): domain Bacteria; kingdom Pseudomonadati; phylum Pseudomonadota; class Gammaproteobacteria; order Pseudomonadales; family Pseudomonadaceae; genus Pseudomonas; species Pseudomonas sp. IPO3749. The sequence continues at coordinate 107,041 of NZ_JACARN010000010.1, forward strand.
TGATCAGCGCCGAGAAGTGCTGGTCAGCTATGGCTTCGACGCGCAGGGCAACTTGGCTGAAGTGCGCGATGCGACGGGCCAGGTTCAGCGTCGTTTTGCCTACGACAGCGGTCGCAGGATGGTGGAGCATCAACTGCCGACCGGGCTGCGTTGCTTCTACGAATGGTCTCTGGTTGAAGGTGTGGAATGGCGCGTGGTCCGGCACTGGACCGATGAGGGCGACGCTTACCAGTTCGACTATGACTTGCAGGCCGGTATCACCCGTATTACCGACGGCTTGCAACGCGTTAGTACCCGGCATTGGAACACCCAACACCAGATCATTCGGTACAGCGACAACCTCGGCCACACCTGGCTGTTCGACTGGAACGACGAGCGCCAGTTGCTCAGCGCCACCGACCCGCTGGGCGGGCGCTTTGAGTACAGCTACGACGAGGCCGGCAACCTGATCGGTGAAACCGACCCGCTGGGTCGCAGCGATTCGACTTTATGGCTGGAGCATTGGGCGCTGCCACTGGTGGAAACCGATGCCGCCGACAACAGCCAGCACTATCGCTATGACTCACGCGGCAACTGCATCGCTGAAACCGATCCGCTGGGGCATATCACCCGTTACCGCTACGACGACCACGGCCAGGTCGTGGAAATCATCGACGCCACCGGTAAAAGCAAAAAACTGCGCTGGAACCCTTTCGGGCAATTGGCCGAGCACATCGACTGCTCGGGTTACCCCACCCGGTTCAGCTACGACGAGCGCGGCTATCTGCAGCTCATCACCGATGCCCTGGGTGAGCGTACCCAATTCAGCTATGACGCCCAGGGGCGTTTGCTCACCACCCAATTGCCAGACGGCCGTACCGAGCACTATCAGCGTGATGTCAGCGGTCAGCTGGTGGGTTACACAGACCCAGCCGGACACACCACGCTCTACCAACACAACCGCCGTGGCCAAGTCCGTCAACGCACCGACGCCCATGGCCGGCAGGTGCAGTTCGGCTATGACAGCTATGGACGGCTACAAGCGCTGATCAACGAGAACGGCGAGCGTTATCGTTTTGCGTGGGACGCCGGGGATCGGCTGACTGAACAGCAGGACCTCGACGGCAGCGCCAAGCACTACCGCTATGACCCGCTGGATAACATCACGGCGGTGACTGCCGTGCCAGCGCCTTACGGAAATGGCCTGGCCCTGGTGCCCGAAACGCCGCCCGCGCCTATCGTCCATCGATTGCAACGCGATGCGGTGGGCCGGCTGATTGCCAAGACCACCGACGATGGCAGCACCGACTACAGCTACGACGCCGTGGACCAGCTCACGGCGGTCACCTTCACCGACTCGCAGGGCAACTCCCAAGCCCTGGGTTTTGCCTACGACGCCCTCGGCCAACTGCTTTGCGAGCAGAGTTCGGCGGGTAACCTGCAACACCACTACGACGAACTCGGCAACCTGATCCAGACCCAACTGCCGGACGGCCGCTGGCTCAACCGCCTGTATTACGGCAGCGGCCACCTGCACCAGATCAACCTCGACGGCCAGGTCATCAGCGATTTCGAGCGCGACCGCCTGCACCGCGAAGTACTGCGCACCCAGGGCCAGCTCACCACCCGTAGCGAATACGACCGCAGTGGCCGCCTGCGTTCGCGCCAACGCCGCTTGGCAAGTCAGCCATCGTTGATACCGGCAGCTGCGCAAAAACAGTTCGAATACGACCCCGCCGACAACCTGATCGGCAAATTCGACCAACAACCCGCCGCGCAGCACCGCCAACTGCTGCACTACGACGCCACCGGCCGCATCATCGCCAGCCAGGACAGCCTGCACGGCCAGCGCGAAACCTTCGCCTACGACGCCGCCGCCAACCTGCTGGACGGCCCGCAGGCGGGTGCCGGGCTGGTGGTGCATAACAAGTTGCTGACCTATCAGGACAAGCGTTATCGCTACGATGCGTTTGGGCGGATGATTGAAAAACGCAGCGCCAAACGGGGCGTGCAGCGGTTTGCCTACGATGCTGAAAGCCGCTTGATTGAAGTGCGTAACGATGACGGCAGCGTCGTGCGAATGACCTACGACCCGCTGGGCCGACGCATCGAAAAAACCGAGCATGGCAGTGACGGGTATCCGCTGGGAGAAACGCAGTTTGTGTGGGACGGCCTGCGATTGTTGCAGGAGCATAAACACAGCCAGACCAGCCTTTATGTTTACGACGATGACGGCTATGAACCGCTGGCCCGTGTCGACGGCATGGGCCCGTTGCAGAAGATTCGCTACTACCACAACGATCTAAATGGGTTGCCGGAACAACTGACAGAGGCCGATGGGCACAGCGTCTGGCAGGCGACTTACCGGGTGTGGGGCAACACGCTGGAAGAGGTGCGTGAGCCTTATTACATTGAAGAGCAGAACCTGCGGTTCCAGGGGCAGTATCTGGATCGGGAGACGGGGCTGCATTTCAATACGTTCAGGTTTTATGATCCGGATATCGGACGCTTCACGACTCCCGATCCGATTGGGTTGCTGGGTGGCCTGAACCTCTATCAATACGCACCAAATCCCCTGACCTGGATTGACCCATGGGGCTGGGCTTGCAAAAGTGCAGTCAGTGGCAATAAAGGCCGAACCAAGGCGATTCATGACCTGAAGAAGAATGGGTTCAAGGTCGTCGCCGAAGAAGTCACTATGAAGGTGAACGGAAAACGTATCCGGGCCGACTTCGTAGCCAAGGACCGCAACGGGAAATTACATGTATTTGAAGTGAAGCACGGAACCGGAAAGCTGACCCCGAACCAAACTGGCTCTGGGGTCTTCGACATGACTAAGCCAGCCAATACCACTCAACACTTAGGCGGAGGCACAATCAAGCCCTCCGCCGGAACAAAAGGATCGTTCAAAGTTGATACCAAAGGAAAGCCAGGGGTACCGTTAGGCGGAAAAGGCGCAAAGCACAACGCAACCTTCAATCTTCTGATCTACAAGTGAATAACATGAGCCTAGAAATTCGTAAAAATTTGGAAGTGGAGTTACTGACGGAGCTGAAGCAAATTGCGTCTCCCCATGTCGACATGAAGGTGAGCAGAAACAAACTTAGCCTATTTTCAGCGAAGGAGAAACTTGCAGAAATTTACCTCCAACATTTGACCAAAGCCGACGGTTACTACGCGGGAATGGAAATTTATACGTGTGAGGCATTCAGCTTCTGCCTAAGCCAATCCCCCCCCTATAAGAGCCGACTGTTGAACGCGTCATTTTGTTCGAAGACATCCTTATCAGAAGAGACAAAACAGTTCGGCGACGAGCTGGGTGGCATCATTAAAACGCCGGCACCGCAAGAAACAAACCAGGCTGTAAAAAAAATATCTGACCGGTTGAAAACTTTTTATCTGTCAAAGGCGGAGAACTGCATTCTTGGCAGAACTGCACTAATTGATGATGTATTGGCTGAGCCTGACAATTACGCATTCCCGTTTCTCACCATCGTCTTTGCGGCCTATAAAAACAATATCAGCCTGGATTCGGGCGTATTCAAAAAAACACTCGCAACCAAATCTATTTTTGGAAACAAGCAGTTCGATCTGGCGTTAGCGAGCAACATATTGAGTTAAGGATGAAGGGGGACGGATCTATTTAATCCGGATAGGGACTACAAATAAATCTGACCCCTTAGGTCGTAATCAGAAAAAATGTCACAAGGTCTAAGGCTCTCAAAGTAGAACAGGGTAGAGTCAATGGCTGTTCAGTGGCCGCTCAGAGGGCCGGTCAAACTCCTTCGCTTTCAAAAGCCGGGATTAACCCCGTGGGCAACTCACTGCCAAACGCGACGAGATAGAGATTCTGATGAGCAAATATCTGACAACATTGGAAATCGTGCCCTCCACGGAACACCTACAGGCTCACCGCGTTCGAAAGGCCGCGGTACTTTACATTTATCTGCTTACCACCAAGTGCAAGCTGCTTACCGGTGGAATTGCCAAAGTGATTCTCCAGCAAGCGCCCGTGGAAGCAGAGCAAACACACACAAATGTTTGCTCCTACGCTCATCCGTTCAAGCGCTTGCAGAGCCTTCCAGCGGGGGCCACAGACGCCACTATCCGCGAGTGCTTAATCGACGACATCAATGAATCGCTCATATCACTGGCGACGCTCAAGGGTTGGGATACCGATCCAATACATAAGCTTCACGCAGAAATCGTCAAACGTGAGTATCAGTTTTCAGGTACGTCAGGACGCCCACTGAAAAACCCGTCTAACACGCTCACCGCGTCGGCAGCCTGGAACACGGACCAGTACATCAATATAGGCGTGCTGGTCCAACGCTCCAAAGACACCCCTCACGAGTTTTTCACTGCTACACGCATCGGCATCTCCCTCGGACTTTTCGAGTCCCTGTTAGGCCCAGTTGAATGGGTCAACGAAAAAACTGTCCGTCTCTATCAGACAAACAAACGTGACTACTGGGAAATTGATACAAGCTCTCGAGAAGTGATATTCCACTATCCTAGAGCCGAGTCCAATGACGCTCATGGTCAGTTTGATTTGGCAAAAATGTACATTGATGGATGGATAGTCGAACAAGACTTTGAACAAGCCCGACTGTGGCTGGAGCGTGCTGCCGCTCAAGGCTTCTCGCGGGCGGTCAAGCTTTTGCAACGTATGCTTAACGGTGATGAAAACCTGGCTGATCCTGTTATGAATAGCAAGAAATAGCAAAAAGATGAGCGTTCCAGCAAGTTTGTGAAGCTACTCAACAAGGAAGTCAGCCCGTTGTTGGGCGCGGAAAATTACGAGCGCTTTTTTGACTATTTTACGGCAATGGCCTGGCGCTGGTGCCCGACATGCCACCCGCGCCTATCGTGCATCGACTCGAACGTGATGCGGTTGGCCGGCTGGTAGCCAAAACCACGGACGATGGCCACACCGAGTACCGCTACGACGAACTCGCCAACCTGATCCAAACCCAACTGCCGGACGGCCGGTGGCTCAACCGCCTGTATTACGTCAGCGGCCATCTGCACCAGATCAACCTCGATGGTCAGGTCATCAGCGATTTCGAACGCGACAGCCTGCACCGCGAAGTACTACGTACCCAGGGTCAGCTCAGCACCCGCAGCGAATACGACCGCAGTGGCCGCCTGCGTTCGCGCCAACGCCGCTTGGCAAGTCAGCCATCGTTGATGCCGGCGGCTGCGCAAAAGCAGTTCGAATACGACCCCGCCGACAACCTGATCGGCAAACTCGACCAACAACCCGCCGCGCAGCACCGCCAACCTGCTGGACGGCCCGCAGGCGGGTGCCGGGCTGGTGGTGCATAACAAGCTGCTGACCTATCAGGACAAGCGTTATCGCTACGATGCGTTTGGGCGGATGATCGAAAAACGCAGCGCCAAACGGGGCGTGCAGCGGTTTGCCTACGATGCTGAAAGCCGCTTGATTGAAGTGCGTAACGATGACGGCAGCGTCGTGCGAATGACCTACGACCCGCTGGGCCGACGCATCGAAAAAACCGAGCATGGCAGTGACGGGTATCCGCTGGGAGAAACGCAGTTTGTGTGGGATGGACTGCGATTGTTGCAGGAGCATAAACACAGCCAGACCAGCCTCTATGTATACGACGATGACGGCTATGAACCGCTGGCCCGCGTCGACGGCATGGGCCCGTTGCAGAAGATTCGTTACTACCACAACGATCTAAATGGGTTGCCGGAACAACTGACAGAGGCCGATGGGCGAAGCGTCTGGCAGGCGACTTACCGGGTGTGGGGCAACACGCTGGAAGAGGTGCGTGAGCCTTATTACATTGAAGAGCAGAACCTGCGGTTCCAGGGGCAGTACCTGGATCGGGAGACGGGGCTTCACTACAACCTTTTCCGTCATTACGATCCGGACATTGGACGGTTCACGACACCTGACCCCATTGATCTGGAGGGCGGACTCAATCTGTACCAGTATTCGCCCAACCCCTTTACCTGGATTGATCCATGGGGCCTCAAGACCTGTTATCACAAGAGAACCAAGGGTGAAATCAAAAAAATCCGAGCAAACTTTGGCAAAAAAGGTGGAGCTAAAGAGAAATACCTGAAAAAAATGGCCAAAGACCCCAACTCAATTCAAAGATACGGTCAGGCTGGCGTGGATAGAATGAAAAAAGGTCAGGTCCCTGAGGGCTTTGACGTTCACCATAAAAAGCCAATATTCCGAGGCGGTAACAACCGTCAAAGCAATTTGGTACTCATGGATAAGGCGTACCATAAAGCGAATAGCAAAGCTCTGCATTGGTACCCAGAAGGGGAGAATCCGTATGGACTCAACTAGAAACGCGTGCTGCCAAGTCTGTAGCAAGACTTTCGAACTCGATGCCCAGCAACTGAAGGTTGTCGCGCCATTATTAGCGAAAGGTCAGCGCTTCATTATGATCGAGTGCCCGTCCTGTGGTTCCTCTACTCAATACGTTCAAGCCGCAGAGCGTGCTGAACCTACCCCGCCAGTTCAGAATTATCGATGCCCCATTAAACAGTGCACAGGCTGGGTCGATCTGATAGATGAAAAGACTCGCCCTTTCTGGGGTTGCGGAGAGTGCGGAAGTATCTGGTATGAATTTAATAATCTGCAAAAAGAAATCACGGATATTGTTGCAGTGCACCCTTATCGGGCTCGCAGCTATAGAAAACTGAACGGTCAATGGGTCCCGGGGGATCTAAAATCAGAGCCGGCTGATTACGAAGAACTCGTCGGAAAGGAGCCCGCTGACGATCATGATGAGTTGGTCAGAGGATAACGCGCCTCACGAGATCACGGGCCAAACGTCGTAGGACACCCCACAAAAAATGGGCACCCAACCCCGTCGGCGTGCCCATTTTTCCTACCACCCCGCCCCCTTAGAGACGGTAACGCCCTTACGCGTTAACAGTGTCTTTCAGCGATTTGCCCGGTTTGAACGCAACAGTGTTGCTGGCCTTGATTTTCACCGGCTCGCCGGTCTGTGGGTTTTTGCCGGTGCGGGCGCCGCGATGGCGTTGCAGGAAGGTGCCGAAGCCAACCAGGGTGACGCTGTCCTTGCGGTGCAGGGCGCCGGTGATTTCTTCGAGAACGGCGTTGAGGACGCGGTTGGCCTGTTCTTTAGTGAGATCCGCTTTTTCAGCGATGGCGGCTGCGAGTTCTGGTTTACGCATAAGTGAAGCCTCTTTGACGGTTTTTTGTTGTTATGTCCGTGCTGCTCTCTTCTGGAGCAGCGCCCAAAGCGCCGCAGGCTCTACTCTGCGGCAGACGGGAGTGAGGATGGCATGCCCTCGCACGCTCCGCCAGTCTTGCGGCGACCTTTCTAGGGTGAAAAACGCGGTTATTCCGACAGAACGACCGGTATTTACGCCAGCAACGGCGGAAGTTCTTTATTGAGGGCGAGTTTTTCCATCACGGCGCTGCCGGTCAGGGCGTAGCCCAGCAGGCGGCCGCTGGCGTCGCGGCACAGGGCCTTGATGTCGGCACCCTCGCCCTCAACACTCCACACGCCTTCGGTGCCCCGTGGCGGTGGCGAGACCACCAGCGGGCAGACCGGCGTCTTGACGGTCACCGGCATCGGGCCGTAGCTGACCGCCGTGGCGTTGCCGGCCAGGGTCTGGGCCAGCGCGCGGGCGCAGCTCATCAGCGGCATCACGTACAGCAGGTTCAGGCCGTCGACCTCGGCGCAATCGCCCAGGGCATAGATGTTGGCGTGGGAGGTCTTGAGGTGACGGTCCACCATGATCCCGCGATTGGTCTGCAGGCCGGCGGCGGCGGCCAGGTCCACACGCGGGCGCAGGCCGATGGCCGAGACCACCAGGTCGCAGGCGATGACTTCACCGTCCGACAGATGGGCTTCCAGGCCGTCAGCGGTGCGCTGCAGGCGATTGAGTACTGGGCCAAGATGGAAGCGCGCGCCGAGGCTTTGCAGTCCGGCCTGTACCGCTGCGGCTGCGGCCGGGTGCAGCAAGGTCGGCATGACTTGCTCGCAAGGTGCCACCAGGTCGATTTCATAACCGCCCAGGATCAGGTCGTTGGCGAATTCACAGCCGATCAAGCCCGCGCCAAGCAGCAATACGCGGCGCTTGCCGGCAGCGGCGGCACGGAAGCGAGCGTAATCTTCGAGGTCATTGATGGGGAAAATCAGCTCAGCCGCATCACCTTCCACCGGTACACGCACGGTTTCGGCGCCCCAGGCCAGGATCAGGTCGCGGTAAGCCACCGCTTCCTCACCGATCCACAAGCGCCTGTGGCCCGGGTCGATGCCGCTGACGCGAGTGTGAGTGCGCACTTCGGCCTTGAGTTGCTCGGCCATGGCGCCAGGTTCAGCCATGCTCAGGCCATCGGCTTCCTTGTTCTTGCCAAAACCGGTGGAGAGCATGGGCTTGGAGTAGGAACGCCCGTCATCGGCGGTGATCAGCAACAAGGGGGTCTCGCTGTCGAGCTTGCGAAACTCCCGGGCCACGTTGTAACCGGCCAATCCTGTGCCGATGATCACGACAGGTGCGTTCATTCCTTTCTCCTTGTAGTACTTATCTGAAAACCAAAAATCAGCCGATTTCGATCATTTCGAAATCCATTTTGCCCACGCCGCAGTCCGGACACAGCCAGTCTTCCGGGACGTCTTCCCAACGGGTGCCAGGCAGAATTCCATCATCCGGCCAGCCGTCTTTCTCGTCATAGATCAGGCCACAGACTACACATTGCCACTTCTTCATCACTTGCTTCCTCAGGGTCAGGCATCTTGGCCGACGGTCGATAGACCCGCGTTGCCGTGCGGCTCAGGGCGTTTTGTACTGATCGGGGCCGGCAGATGCAAGCACGATCGACGCAAACAGCCGGTTCGGTCCGGCAAAAACCAGAGGCGTCATGGTAAGCTCGCCGCCTCTTTTGCTGCCAATACTGACTCACCGTGCCGCACTCAATCGACCCTCCCGATGCTTGCCAATGGCTGATCCAGAGCCTTCTGCACCCCGCGCCTGCGCCCTTGACGCTTAATTGGCTGTTCAACGAAGACTCGCTGACACGGCGGCTGACGTGGCTGTCCAACGAGGGTTTCAGCGTGACGCCGCTGTTCGAGGGCTGGCAGCCGTTGCGAGACGATGAATGCGCCGCCCTGGCATTGCCACCGGCCAGTATCGGCTGGGTGCGCGAGGTGTATTTGCGCGGGCATGGCCAGCCTTGGGTGTTCGCGCGCAGTGTGGCGGCACGCAGCGCCTTGCAGGGCGACGGCTTGCATATGGATGAGTTGGGCAGCCGCTCACTGGGCGAATTGCTGTTCTGCGACCAGGCATTCACGCGCCAGGCCATCGAGGTGTGCCATTACCCAATAGAATGGCTGCCTGCGGCGGATCAGGTCGACGGACTATGGGCGCGCCGTTCACGTTTTGATCGCGGGCCGCTGAGCGTGTTGGTCGCAGAGGTCTTTCTGCCCAGCTTCTGGCACGCGTTGCACGCCCATCCGGAGAACTGCTGATGTACCAGCGTCTGCTCAAATCCCTGAACCACTTGAACCCGAGGGCCTGGGATTTCATCCAACTGACCCGCATGGACAAGCCCATCGGCATCTACCTGCTGCTGTGGCCAACGCTGTGGGCGCTGTGGATCGCCGGCAAGGGCTCGCCGTCCCTGCTCAATATCGTGATTTTTGTACTGGGTGTGGTGCTGACCCGCGCCGGTGGTTGCGTGATCAATGACTGGGCCGACCGCAAGGTCGACGGCCATGTGAAGCGCACCGAGCAGCGCCCGCTGGTGAGCGGCAAGATCAGTTCGAAAGAGGCGCTGGTGTTTTTCGCGGTGCTGATGGGCATCAGTTTCCTGCTGGTGCTGCTGACCAACGCCACCACCATCCTACTGTCCCTCGGAGGCCTGGCCCTGGCGGCGAGCTACCCGTTCATGAAGCGCTACACCTACTACCCGCAGGTGGTGCTGGGGGCGGCGTTTTCCTGGGGCATGCCGATGGCGTTCACCGCCGAGACCGGCAGCCTGCCCGCCACCGCGTGGCTGCTGTATATCGCCAACCTGTTGTGGACGGTGGGCTACGACACCTATTACGCGATGACCGATCGCGATGACGACTTGAAGATCGGCGTTAAATCCACGGCCATCCTGTTTGGTGAAGCTGATCGCGTGATCATTCTGACCTTGCAGGGGCTGTCGCTGGCGTGCCTGTTGCTGGCCGGAGCCCGGTTTGAGCTGGGCGGCTGGTTTCACCTGGGGCTGCTGGCAGCGGCGGGCTGCTTTGCCTGGGAGTTCTGGTATACACGGGACAAGGATCGGATGAAGTGCTTCAAGGCGTTTTTGCACAACCACTGGGCGGGGTTGGCGATCTTTGTCGGGATTGTGGCGGATTACGCATTTCGATGAGGGGCCAGGCCCCTCACCGTTAGGGGTATGCATCAAGGTTTGGCGACTTTCCAGGCCCCGTCCATTTTGCCCTCACCGGTCATGTCGCCCGCCTTCTTGTCCATGATGAAGGTATAGAGCGGCTTTCCGCTGTAAGCCCATTGGCTTTTCTGATCGTCACGGGTGATGACGGTCCATTTCCCCATGGGTTTATCGGTGGACTCAGCCATCAGCGGTGGCCAGTTGGTGGCGCACTTGTCGTTGCACATGGACTTGCCATCGGCGTCCTTGGCAAAGGTGTATAGCGTCATGCCCTTGTGATCGACCAGCATCCCGTCTTTCGTCATCGCGGGTTCCGCCGCGAACGCCAGGGTCGGCAGCGTCAACGCCGCCGTTACCAGCAGGGCTTTCCAGGAAATCGTGCTGTAAGTCATCGGAACCTTCCTTTTGTGGTTGTCAGGATTCGGACCCAAAGCGTAGTCCAGAGAGGCGGGAATTGCCTGAGCGACTAAATTACTGTCACACGACTGCAATAATTCCGTTATCTAATGCGGCGCAAGACAGTTAAATGACAAGAGGATTTTTGAGCATGGTTGGCAGGAGCATTCTGATTGTTGACGACGAAGCGCCCATCCGCGAGATGATCGCCGTTGCGTTGGAAATGGCCGGCTACGACTGCCTGGAGGCCGAGAACTCCCAGCAGGCCCATGCCATTATCGTCGACCGCAAGCCGGACCTGATCCTGCTGGACTGGATGCTGCCCGGCACCTCCGGCATCGAGCTGGCCCGCCGCCTCAAGCGTGACGAGCTGACCGGGGATATCCCGATCATCATGCTCACCGCCAAAGGCGAAGAGGACAACAAGATCCAGGGCCTGGAAGTTGGCGCAGATGATTACATCACCAAGCCGTTTTCCCCACGCGAGTTGGTAGCGCGTCTGAAAGCCGTGCTGCGCCGTGCCGGCCCGACCGATGGCGAAGCGCCCATCGAAGTCGGCGGCCTGCTGCTGGACCCAATCAGCCACCGCGTGACCATCGACGGCAAGCCAGCCGAGATGGGCCCGACCGAATATCGCCTGCTGCAATTCTTCATGACCCATCAGGAGCGCGCCTACACCCGCGGCCAATTGCTGGACCAAGTGTGGGGCGGCAACGTGTATGTGGAAGAGCGCACCGTGGACGTGCATATCCGCCGCCTGCGCAAAGCCTTGGGCGATGCCTACGAGAATCTGGTACAAACCGTGCGCGGCACCGGTTATCGGTTTTCCACCAAGGGCTGAGCCTGACTTAACAGCTGACAAGGACGCATGTTCAAGTGAACCAAAACTGGCATGGCACCCTGATCCGCCACATGCTTTTGCTGATCACCGGCTGCCTGTTGGTGGGTTTGGTCAGTGGCTACTACGGCTGGAGCCTGGCAGCCGGCATTGCCTTGTACCTGGGTTGGACCCTCAAGCAATTGCTGCGCCTGCACGAATGGCTGCGCCAGCACAAACCCGATGAAGCACCGCCCGATGGCTACGGCCTGTGGGGCGAAGTGTTCGACAGCATCTACCATTTGCAACGCCGCGACCAACGGGTACGCGGGCGCCTGCAAGCGGTGATCGACCGGGTGCAGGAATCCACCGCCGCGTTGAAAGATGCGGTGATCATGCTCGACAGCGACGGCAACCTGGAATGGTGGAACCGCGCCGCCGAGACCCTGCTGGGCCTCAAGACGCCCCAGGACAGCGGCCAGCCGGTGACCAATCTGGTGCGCCATCCGCGCTTCAAGGAGTACTTCGAACAGGAGAACTACGAAGAAGCCCTGGAAATCCCCTCGCCCACCAATGACCGCGTGCGTATCCAGCTGTACCTGACGCGCTACGGCAACAATGAACACCTGATGCTGGTGCGCGACGTCACCCGCATCCACCAGCTGGAACAGATGCGCAAAGACTTCGTCGCCAACGTCTCACACGAGTTGCGCACACCGCTGACGGTAATCTGCGGCTATCTGGAGACGCTGCTGGACAACGTCGACGAGATCAATCCGCGCTGGAGCCGTGCCCTGCAGCAGATGCAGCAGCAAGGCTCACGTATGCAGACACTGCTCAACGACCTGCTGTTGCTGGCCAAGTTGGAGGCCACCGATTACCCCTCGGACAACCATCCCGTCGCCGTGCAAAGCCTGCTGCAGACCATCAAGAACGACGCCCAGGCCCTGTCCGGCCAACGCGGGCAACAGATCACCCTGGAAGCCGACCCGGCCGTGCTGCTCAAAGGCAGCGAAGGCGAATTGCGCAGTGCGTTTTCCAACCTGGTGTTCAACGCCGTGAAGTACACCCAGGACAAAGGCAATATCCGCATCCGCTGGTGGGCCGACGAACAGGGAGCGCACCTGAGCGTGCAGGACTCCGGCATCGGCATCGACGCCAAGCACCTGCCGCGCCTGACCGAGCGTTTCTACCGTGTCGACTCCAGCCGTAACTCCAACACCGGCGGCACCGGGCTTGGCCTGGCGATCGTCAAGCACGTGCTGCTGCGTCACCGCGCGCGCCTGGAGATCAGCAGCGTATTGGGCCATGGCAGTACGTTTACCTGCCATTTCCCGCCGGCACAGATGACCCGATCGAAGGCAATTGATCAGGACACCTGACGGCCCGCCCGGCAGTGGGCACTAGGCAAGCGCCCCGTCAGCCGCTACATTGGCCGACTTGCGCCTGCCTCTCAGGCCCACCTGCCACCCCTTATTGAACACACGGAACCTGCAAAACCCCATCATGGACCCTTCCCCTGGTATCACCCTCGCTACACTCTTCGCCGACTTCGGCATGATTCTTTTTGCACTGATCCTGGTACTGCTCAACGGTTTCTTCGTTGCGGCGGAATTTGCCATGGTCAAATTGCGCGCCACTCGGGTCGAGGCCATCGCCCACAAGAACGGCTGGCGCGGGCAGATCCTGCGCACCGTGCACAGCCAGCTCGACGCCTACCTGTCGGCCTGCCAGCTGGGTATCACCCTCGCCTCCCTGGGCTTGGGCTGGGTCGGTGAGCCGGCCTTCGCGCACATCCTTGAGCCGCTGCTGGGCGCCGTGGGCGTCGAGTCGCCGGAAGTGATCAAGGGCGTGTCGTTCTTTGCAGCGTTCTTCGTGATTTCCTACCTGCACATTGTGGTCGGTGAGCTGGCGCCCAAGTCTTGGGCGATTCGCAAACCCGAACTGCTGTCGTTGTGGACGGCGGTGCCGCTGTACCTGTTCTACTGGGCCATGTACCCGGCGATCTACCTGCTCAACGCCAGCGCCAACGCCATCCTGCGCATCGCCGGCCAAGGCGAACCCGGCCCGCACCACGAACACCATTACAGCCGTGAAGAACTCAAGCTTATCCTGCACTCCAGCCGTGGCCAGGACCCGAGCGACCAAGGCATGCGCGTGCTGGCCTCCGCCGTGGAAATGGGCGAGCTGGAAGTGGTGGACTGGGCCAACTCCCGGGAAGACCTGGTGACCCTGGACTTCAATGCCCCGCTCAAGGAAATCCTCGCGCTGTTCCGCCGCCACAAATTCAGCCGCTACCCGGTGTATGACGCGGTGCGCAACGAATTCGTGGGCCTGCTGCACATCAAGGACCTGCTACTGGAACTGGCGGCCCTGGACCACATCCCCGAGTCGTTCAACCTGGCCGAGCTGACCCGCCCGCTGGAGCGTGTGTCGCGGCACATGCCGCTGTCGCAGCTGCTGGAGCAGTTCCGTAAAGGCGGCGCGCACTTCGCCCTGGTGGAAGAGGCCGACGGCAAGATCATCGGCTACCTGACCATGGAAGACGTGCTGGAAGTGCTGGTGGGCGATATCCAGGACGAACACCGCAAGGCCGAACGCGGCATCCTGGCCTACCAGCCGGGCAAGCTGCTGGTACGTGGCGACACGCCGCTGTTCAAGGTCGAGCGCCTGCTGGGCGTGGACCTGGACCACATCGAAGCCGAAACCCTGGCCGGCCTGATCTACGACACCCTCAAGCGCGTGCCGGAAGAGGAAGAAGTGCTGGAGGTGGAAGGCTTGCGCATCATCATCAAGAAGATGAAAGGGCCGAAGATCGTGTTGGCCAAGGTGCTGCTGCTGGATTGATCGTCAATTGCCCAATGCAAAATTGGGCAATGCGCCGACCGGCTGGTTAAACTCATACGGGATCGACACCAGCCCCGCCTCGGTGGCGCGCTGCACCACAAAATGCAGATGCGGCCCGCTGCTGTTGCCGGTATTGCCCGACAACCCCAGCGGGTTTCCTACCGCCACACGCTGCCCAACCCTGACACTGACCGAGCCTTGCTTGAGGTGCAGGTACACCGCCTCACTGCCGTCGTCATGACGCACTCGCACAAAATTCCCGGACGCATCATTGCCACGCCCGACCTGCTCATTCTCGGTCTTCACCACCCTTCCGCTGCGTGCCGCAATAATCGGCGTGCCCTCGGGCATGGCGATGTCCATGGCGTAGCGGCTCTTGGCGTCGGTATGGCTGAAGCTGCCGTTGGGGCCTTGGCTCAGGCGAAACGGGCCGCCACGCCAGGGCAAAGGGTAACGGTAGGCCTGCTGTTGATCACTCGGTTTGGGCACGACCAGCATCGGCGGCTTCACGCGTTCAACCCTGCGCTCCTGGATCACAAACGCCTGGGCGCCCGGGGTATGCCGGTCACTGAAAAACACCACGCCGTTGGCATCGGTGGATTTGTAGAGGGTCATGGCCTGGGCCGACAAAGCGACCGTTGCCAGCCCACCGCACAGCAATAAGCGCATGAGCATGGCGTGAACCTGCCGGGATGACTGACCGGCAGGCTAACAAGGGATCGTTACAGTCTGTAGTGAGCGGGCTTGCCCCGCGCTGG